>NZ_MVON01000003.1:0-183861 GCF_002018925.1 Acinetobacter sp. MF4642 | reverse complement strand
GCTCGCTAGAGCGAAATGAATTACTTCGAAAAATTAAACGTTTAGGCAGGACACTATGGAAAAAATGGTCAGGCTATCATCGTCGAAGTTTGGTTGAAACTAAGATGCATTGCATCAAATTATTAGGCGATAAACTCAGTGCAAGGAGTTTTGATAGCCAAGTGAATGAAATCCATGCACGTGTAGCAGTCCTTAACAGATTTACGGAATTAGGTCGACCACTTACCCAAGTTACGCCTTAAATTTGGCTCAATTAGGGGCGCTTTGCATTTCAAATCTTTGTGCAACAAAGCCCGACCAAACTTAAATGTAAATGAAGAAAGTAAACTAAAATTAAATTTAAAATATGGATATGACCACACAGTTTTAGTTTTTAATAATTTAGTTTTTGTCTCAGATGCTAACTATCCAAAACAAGGCGTTACAGATATAGGTTTTGATATTAGTAATATAAAATCTAAAAAAATTAATGAAAAAATAATTTTTTTCTTAAGAGGGAGTTGTAAAGAAATTAAATAAGAATGGCTGGAAAGTCTTTTACTTCGAGTCTGAAACGAGAGTGTTTGGAAAAAAATCATTTGAAGCCAATAATAAAATAGCTAACTATCAAGGGAGTTTGGATGGGTTTTATTTGGATAGTGAGGAAAATATGAAAAAGTTTTTTTACTCTGGGTATCTTGTTAGTATTTTTTTATTTTAGGTTGCAGTCATCAAATAAAGATTGAACCTAATAATTTGCCAGAAATGAAGTATGGCGAGAAATATGATAATAGAATAGAAATTGAGAAGCTAAATATATTTGGTGAACTTGTTATTAAAATAGATTTGCCTGATAACTCAGGTATTAATATAGAAAAAGTAGGGGAGAATGACTTTCTTTATCAAAATTCTATAAGAATATATGGAGTACCTAAAGTTAAAGGTAATTATTATATTTTATTAGATGGTAATTTTAGAGGTGGAGCTTTTGGTGGGATGACTAATTTTAAGAAAAAATATGATGTCATCATAAAATAACACATAATGATTTTACGTAAAAATAAACTGATTTGGATAGTATTAGAGAGGTGGGTGATTTCTATCAATAGAATAAAGGTGTTAATAATAAAATAACATTAAATCCAAGAGTTTCATTTGTAGATTAGATTGCAATGAGAAGCTTAAGAGATTCAGGAAATTAAGTTTTTGATGATAAAAAAACCCGCCGAAGCGGGTTTTCAATTTACATATTCGGGTAATTCGGACCACCACCACCCTCAGGAGTTACCCAAGTAATGTTCTGAGATGGATCTTTAATATCACACGTTTTACAGTGCACACAGTTAGCCGCGTTAATTTGGAAACGCTTCGAACCATCGTTCTCTTCCATAATTTCATAAACACCAGCAGGGCAGTAGCGCTGAGCTGGCTCGTCCCATTTTGGTAGGTTTACATTCACAGGAATAGAAACATCAGTCAGTTTCAAGTGTGCTGGCTGATTTTCTTCATGCACAGTATTTGATACAAATACTGAAGATAAACGGTCAAAGGTCAACTTACCATCTGGTTTTGGATAGTTCGGCTTAAATGTTGCCGCATCTACAGTTTTCAGTGTACTGAAGTCAGGCACTAAGTCATGCAGTGTAAACGGGACCTTAAACACATTCTGGTCGATGAAGTTAAATGCACCACCACCGAACGTGCCAAATTTGTGCATTGCTGGACCAAAGTTACGAGAACGATATAACTCTTCTTTTAACCAGCTGTTGTTGAACTTGTCGGTGTAAGCCGTTAACTCTTTTGCAAAGAAGTCTTCACCTTCAAGCACACGTGCAATGGCAAGGTCACCACCTTTTTCAACGCCTGCTTGAATCGCTTCGAATACCGCTTCGCCACACAACATGCCCGATTTCATGGCAGTGTGAGAGCCTTTAATTTTAGCGAAGTTTAGGAAGCCTGCATCATCACCAATTAAAGAACCACCTGGGAAGGTGAACTTCGGCAGAGAGTTTAAACCACCTTTCACCACAGCACGTGCGCCATAAGAAATACGCTTACCACCTTCAAGATACTGTTTAATCAGTGGATGCGTTTTCCAGCGTTGCATTTCTGCAAATGGATACATGTGTGGGTTTTCGTAAGATAAATCTACGATCATACCCAAAGTGACTTGGTTATTTTCAGCGTGATATAACCACCAACCACCAGAAGAACCAGTTTCAGCTAGAGGCCAACCTGCACCGTGCATCACCAAACCTGGCTTGTGTTTTGCGGGATCAATTTCCCACAGTTCTTTGATGCCGATACCATAGTGTTGAGGATCTGCATCTTTATCGAGATCAAACTTGGCAATCAGGCGCTTACCTAAATGACCACGACAGCCTTCCGCAAAAATGGTGTATTTGGCATGTAGTTCATAGCCCGGGGTAAAGTTATGTGTTGGTTCACCATCTTTACCAATCCCCATATCACCGGTTTGGATACCTTTAACCGTACCATCGGCATGATAAAGAATTTCAGATGCAGCAAAACCTGGGAAAATAGAAACTTCTAATTCTTCAGCTTTTTGGCCTAACCAACGCACCACGTTACCGAGTGAAATCACATAGTTGCCATCATTATGCATGGTTTTAGGAACCATCCAGTGTGGCGCTTCTTGTGACTTTTCAGCAGACATTAAGAAATATGTTTTATCTTCAGTTACTGGAACATTTAAAGGCGCGCCTTCTTCTTTCCAGTTAGGGAACAACTCATTGATCGCACGCGGTTCGAGCACAGCACCTGAAAGGATATGCGCACCAACTTCAGAGCCTTTTTCTACGACACAAACGGACAGATCATTAAGGTTGTTTTCAATTGCAAGTTGACGAATTTTAATCGCAGCAGAAAGGCCAGCAGGGCCTGCGCCAACGATGACTACGTCAAACTCCATCGATTCACGTTCGATGTGTTCCATGTAGGACTCCTCATATGGTTAAAGGTGGCAACCGTTTTGACTCAAAGAACGGTGCTGCCATGAGTGTTCTTAGTTCCCAGACACAAAATTTATCATCGTGTCTTTTATATTGTGAGCTAGTATAGGTTTAAACCAAGTTCTAGCCAATTGGCTGAATCATATTATTTTTCCGTCAGACAGGCATGAATTTTATGGATAAGCAGCACAACTCAGCAAATCCGACGAAAAAAGTAGCTATTGCTGATAATAAAAACTTAACGGATATTGCACAATACATAAAAGGTGGACAGTCCGGTCACAAAAGGTCAATCCCCCCTTTAGATCAATGGCACCCAAAGCATTGTGGCACAATGGATTTGAAGGTTTTAGCCAATGGAGAATGGTGGCACGAAGGTCAATTGATCAAACGCCAAGCCATGATTGAGCTGTTTGCAACGGTACTTTGGAAAGAAGAAGATAAGTTTTATCTCAAAACTCCGGTCGAGCAGATTGAAATCGAGGTTGAAGATGAGCCTTTATTTGTCAATCAGGTCGATCAAGTCGAAATTGCAGGAAAAATCTACCTACAACTGACCACGACCACGCATGATGTGGTGATCGTCGATGAAGCCCATCCCATTTTTATGCGTGCCTTCCAAGGGGAGCTGCGTCCTTATGTGCATGTTCGCTTTGGCATCAATGCACTGATTCAGCGTGCTGCTTTTTTTCATTTGGTGGAAATGGGTGAGCTAAGCGACGATGCGGAGGGTCAGGTCAAACTGTGCTTACAAAGTGGTGATTTGCTATTGCAATTAGGCACCTGAGGTTTAAGCTTGATTGATCTTTTAACTTTATACTGCAACGAGTCCTCATGAGTGCCATTCAGCCCTTATTTCCTCTGATCAACCCCATGCCAAAAGCGACAGCCGATACGCCAATTGGGATATTTGATTCAGGAATAGGTGGCTTATCCATCGCTCAAGAAATTGCCAAGCATTTGCCGCATGAACGCTTTATTTATTTTGCCGATACCGCACATGTGCCTTATGGGCCGCGCGATGATCAAAATATTCGAGAATTGACAGCACAAGCGATTGAGTGGCTTTACCGCAAAGGCTGTAAGGTTGCAGTTGTGGCGTGTAATACCGCTTCAGCCTTTAGTTTGGATTATTTACGCAAGCACTATGGCGACAATTTCCCCATTATCGGCCTTGTTCCGGCCCTAAAACCTGCGGTATTGCAAAGCAAATCCAAAACCGTGGCCGTTCTAGCGACCCCTGCGACCTTTCGCGGGCAGCTCATTAAAGATGTGGTGGAAAAGTTTGCACAGCCTTCGGGAGTCACAGTGATTCCAGTGACTTGCTTAGATTTAGTGCCTTTTGTTGAGAGCGGCGCACAGATGAGTGCGGCATGTTTAGCCACGTTAAAAGATATTTTACAACCGGTTGTTGATCAGGGTGCAGATTACTTAGTTTTAGGCTGTACCCATTACCCTTTTTTGAAAATAGCGATACAATCTATTTTTGGTCAGAAACTGACATTAATTGACTCTGGACTGGCAGTTGCACGACAAACAGCCCGTATTTTAATCAAAAATGAGTTATTATTTGAACAAAATCATGATGGTGATGTTCGAATTGAATGTTATGTCAGTGGAAATAATGCAGAAAGTTTGAGACCTATCTTACAACTTTTGCTTGAACCAGAACTAAATTGGACTATTTCAAACATATCTGATTAATTTTTAAACAAATAAGTCGAGTATTTTGATATATAGTCAAAAAATGCAACCTAATATGCTTGAGTTAGTCACAGTGTCTATCTAATGGAATTTGGGGGATGGGACGCTGCGAAGAATAATGAGGATAACCGATGCTCGATAAGCGTTATCAAGTGTTTATAACCACCTCTGGAAGCGAGATGCAGCCAGAGAGGATCATTTTGGCCCAAACTTTAGTGGGCATGGGATTTTTTTCTTGGGGATTAGAACAACGGACACCACTTTCAACGGCTTTTGCACGTCGTCAGATCGATGACTGTGACTATGTCATATTGTTGCTGGGCAGCAAATATGGGGAACAGTCTGTATCGGGTGTGGGCTATATGCATCTCGAATACATTTATGCGGTCACCAAACAAAAGCCGATTATTGTATTTATGCATGATGATCCTGATGCCCGTGAGTTATGTTTACATGACGACAAAGCTGAGCTGCGTGAAAAATTCAAAGAGTTTAGAAAACTACTCCAAAACGAAGTCGATCAGGTTTTCACTTATCGCACCATGCGTGACTTGGAAATGGCCGTTCGCTTGAATATGACGCAAATGCTAGAGCGCTATCCTGTATCGGGTTGGGTACGTCCGCAGAACACCCAAGTGTTGCATGACGAAATTGATAAACTCAAAGCCAAATTGGTGCAATTGGAAACTGAAGCGGGTAAACGTGAAGTCGATCCATTTTTGTCTTTACCCAAAGTGGCTATGCATGAATTTTTTGCATTTGATTATCGGATGCATGCCTATCAAGATGGCAATTTTAAAGAGCTGAAAATTCAAAAGCAGATGACTTGGGCGCAATTACTCTCGGTTTTGGGGACAACCTTTATTCACCCAACTCCTGAAGAGTATTTCTCCAAACGCATTAATGAATATTTAAACGAAACTGGTTTAAATGATGCACGCTTAGAAATGCCTCGTGCCCATGCTGTTGCGCGCTCACAAATTAATATTCGTGCTTTGCACAGTATCAAAATGCAAATGCGTCAAAATGATTGGATTGTTCAGTCGGGTCGAGATGATCGTCAGCGCATGCTCTGGCAGTTGACCCCGAAGGCGATGAAACTTTTGGAGAGTAATTTATTGGAAAAGGATCGGCCTTTTCAATTTCAATCTTCGTAGTTATCCATTTAGATAATGAACTGAAAACTGTTACAGTAGAGACATTCGAAAACGAGCCACGAGGGTTGAATGTCTACTGCAACAAAAGCAAAAGTTACTGTTATTTTGGCAAATTTGGGAACGCCTGATGCACCGACAGCTTCAGCAGTGCGTCGCTTTTTGGATCAGTTTTTGTCAGACCAGCGGGTGATTGAAATTCCCAAACCGCTTTGGCAAATTATTCTCCGTTTATTTATTTTGCCGTTTCGCCCGAAACGCGTTGCCCATGCTTATGAGATGGTGTGGGGCAGCGATTCTCCAATGCGAGAAATTTTGCTGACTCAAGTGGCCGCGTTACAACAGCAGTTGATTTTGCAATATCCTGAGTTTGAGCTGAATATTGTTCCTGCGATGACCTATGGTAATCCCGGCATTCAGCCTTTGCTTGCTGAGTTGAGTCAAAACCCGCAAGATCATATTGTACTTTTTCCTTTGTTTCCGCAATACTCGGCAACATCCAGCGCGCCCTTATATGATGCTTTCGCGAAGTGGATTCCAAAGCAGCGCAATTTGCCAGGGCTGAGCATTATTCGCGATTATTATCAGCACCCTTTATACATTCAGGCTTTGGCGCAAAGTGTGCGCGATTTCCGTGCTGAACATGGGGTGACTGAAAAGCTGTTAATGTCTTTCCATGGTATTCCACAACTTTATGCCGATAAAGGCGATCCCTATGCCGACCGCTGCCGTATCACTGGGCAGTTGGTGGCGGCCGAATTAGGCCTAGCGGAGGACGAATGGGCGATCAGTTTCCAATCCCGCTTTGGGAAACAAGAGTGGGTGAAACCGTATACCGATGTCTTACTGGCCGAATGGGCGGCGCAGGGTGTGAAATCGGTGCAAATTATGAGTCCGGCGTTTTCAGCGGATTGCTTAGAAACTTTAGAGGAACTGGCGATTCAGAATGCTGAATTGTTTTTGTCTCAAGGTGGAGAGCGGTATCAATATATTCCAGCCTTGAACAGCCGCGGAGATCATTTGCAATTGCTCAATACGCTGGTTCAGGCTAATCTTGATGCCTTAAAACAGACATTAGCCAGCAAAACGAATTGAGGTTGACACTCTATGTTGCAAGTTAAAATTGTGCCTGTAACGGCATTTCAGCAGAACTGTTCCATTGTTTGGGACAGTGACAGTAAAGAAGCAATTTTAATTGATGCAGGTGGGGAGCCTGAGAAGCTTAAAGCAGAAATTGAAGCGTTGGGTTTGACAGTAAAAGCGCTTTGGTTGACGCACGGACATTTAGATCATGCTGGAGCAGTCGGGGCATTAAAAAAACTGTGGGATGTCCCTGTGATTGGCCCGCATAAAGAAGATGCCTTTTGGTTGGATATGATCCAAGAAGTCTCGCAGCGTTATGGTTTTCCTGTTCCTGAAAAGGTGGATGTCACGACATGGCTAGAAGGTGGTGAAGTCCTTAAACTGGGCAATGAAGCGTTTGAAGTACGTTTTGCCCCTGGACATACCCCAGGTCATGTGATGTTTTATAACAAAAACTATGGTCTGCTTTGGACCGGTGACGTGTTGTTTAAAGGCTCCATTGGTCGTACCGACTTCCCGCGTGGTAATCATCAGCAGTTGATTGACTCTATTCAGCGTGAATGCTTTAGTTTACCCGATGAGACGCAGTTCATTTCAGGACATGGTCCAATTAGTACCATTGGTTTTGAAAAACAACATAACCCTTTTGTGGCAGGAAAAGCAGGCTAAACGCTTTGAGGTCTCATTAAAAAATAAAAAAGTCAGCAGCTGCTGACTTTTTTATTTGCGAAATGGATTATTCAAAATGTGTTGGGTTTCTAGAGCAAACAAGATAGAGAATAAGACCACTAATAATCCAACCGAGAGGATCAACAGATCTTGCATATAGATGCCAAAACTGAATAGGCAGATCGAGAGTAGAACGCCAATTAAAACAATAGTCTTACTCAGGATATTCATCTTATCCCCCTTTAGGATGTTATTTTTGTGACCTGATCATGCTGTGAGCATGTACCAATTTTTTGGGGAGTATAGTTGACGAATTATCTTTTTAAGCGAATATTAAGACATTAAATAATGAATAATTTCTCTTAAAATATGAAAAATATCATGAAATTAAACATATTATTCTTCTGAGTTTTCTGCTTGCGGTGCATCTTGCGTTGGGAGGCGATATTCATCATTGGCCCATGCACCTAAGTCGATCAGTTTGCAGCGTTCAGAACAAAAAGGACGAAAGGCGTTGTCTTCCCATTGACTCATTTCTCCACAATGGGGACAAGGGAAAGTGTGTGGCATGATCGACTCCAGATAAAATTTTCGGATTGAAATAGGCAAAAACGTTGGCAGTTGTTAGACTGATGCGGTTTTTTTCTTAGTTTGATCTGATTATGCCGATTCGTCAATTTCAAGCCCAGCGTATGCATGCGCCTCGTGATTTTCAAATGATCAGTCCTGATCCACTGTGTGTGGAAATTGGGGCGGGCAAGGGTAAACATGCTTTATTGTTTACGGCCAATCATCCTGAGAAAAAGCTGATTGCGGTTGAGCGAACCCGTGAAAAGTTTGTGGCGATGCAGAAACAACATGGCTTAGAAGGTCAGCAGAATTTACAGCTGGTACATGCCGATGCTCTGCCTTGGGTGGTACATGCCTTGCAACCGCAGCAGGTTGAACAGTTCTTTATTCTTTATCCCAACCCTGAACCGCATAATCCTGCGCAGCGCTGGTTGAATATGCCGTTTTTTGAGTTTCTGATTTCACGTTTACAAGTGGGCGGACAAATTACGTTAGCCAGCAATATTCCTGAATATATCGAAGAAGCACAGCAACAGTTGATTGAGGTGTGGAAGTTACCGTTTGTAAAAGAGTGTATTGCGGATAGTTCTGCGAGGACGCATTTTGAAATTAAATACTTAGAACGAGGCGAGCTCTGCCAACAGTTGATCATCACCAAACCTGAAGGTTATCGCACGCGCTTTGACGCGTTTCAGGCTTTGCAAGGTCAGACCCCACAGGTGCAATCTTCGGATCAAGCTGAATAAATCATGCCAAAGCGTATTGCAATTATTGGGGCGGGCCCAGCAGGTTTGATGGCGGCAGAAGTGTTGAGCCAATATGATGTTCAGGTCGATGTGTTTGAACAAAAACCATCTGCTGCACGTAAGTTCCTGATGGCGGGTAAAACAGGACTGAATATCTCTCATGCAGAACCTGTGGAGCAGTTTATAGGTCGTTATGATCAAGCTGAATGGCTAGCACCTTGGATTCGTAAGTGGGATGCCAACTGGATTCAGGCATGGATGAAAGGTTTAGGCATTGAGTCCTATGTCGGAACGTCTGGGCGTATTTTCCCGATTGAAATGAAAGCTGCGCCTTTATTACGTGCATGGTTGAAACGCTTGGTTGAGTCAGGCGTCAAGTTTTACTATCGTCATCAATGCCTCAGCCTCAAAGAACATACACTTGAAATTAAGTCTTTGCTTAGCGATCAAGTGCACAACCAGAACTATGATGCCATCGTCTTGGCTTGCGGAGCGGTGTCATGGTCTCAGCTCGGTAGTGATGGCGCATGGCAAAACTGGTTGGAGGCCGATGAAATTGAGCCTTTTCAAGCCAGCAATGCTGGGGTAGAACATGAATGGTCAACCTACATGCAACCCGTCTTTGGTCAGCCACTGAAACGTATCGCAGCATGGGTGGGCGATGCGGAAAAAAGTATGGGCGATATCATCATCACCCATTATGGACTAGAAAGTGGTTTGGTCTATAAGCAAGGTCGAGCGCTGCGTGCGCAGCAAAAGCAACAACAGTCTTTAATTTTGAAGCTCGATTTACTGCCTGATGTCACGCTTCAAGAATTGGCTGTGCGTCTAAAACCGACAAAAAAACAGTCTTTAAGTAATGTTTGGCGTAAAGCTGGTTTAGATGCAGCTAAGGCAAGTTTAGTGCGAGAGTTGGTTGCAAAAGATCACTGGAATCACCCAGAACAACTGGCTCAGCAGATTAAGCAACTCCAGATTCCTTTAACTGGTTTTCGTCCGATTGAAGAAGTCATTAGTTGTGCAGGTGGTGTGCGCCTTGAAGTGCTGAGTTCGCGGTTGCAATTAAAATCTAATCCCGCCGTTTTTTTATGTGGGGAAATGTTGGACTGGGATGCACCTACAGGGGGCTACTTACTCACTGCATGTTTTGCAACTGGACGTGCCGCGGGTGAGGGTGTGATACAGTATTTGAATGTGGCAAAAAAATCGCCATAAGCGATGCAACTGAAAATCAGCTGTGCTAATTTGAATAAAAAATTCAAGGAGCATCATGATGTCGGATCTTCAGCAGTATGTGGGCAGCTGCCTATGTGGTGCAGTGACTTATCAAATTGATGGGCCGATTGGCGATATTATTCAATGCCATTGTCAAAAATGTCGCAAGGCCAATGGAACGGCATATGCAACCAATGCACCGATTGCTAAGGCGGATTTTAAACTGACCTCTGGTCAGGACGTTGTAAAAAAATATGCATCGAGTGCAGGCACAGAGCGTTGTTTCTGTGGCAACTGTGGTTCACCTTTGATCAGTATTAAAGCTGAAACACCTGAGTTTTACCGTTTGCGGATCGGCACTTTAGATACCCCGTTACAGCAAAAGCCGACGCAGCATATTTTTGTGGCGTCTCAAGCCGAGTGGGACAACATTTGTGATGCATTACCACAATATGCTGAACGCCCATAGTTAGAACACATACAAAGAAAAGGGATCATCTGATCCCTTTTCTTTTTCCGCGATTGAGTTAGTAGCCTGTCGACATCATATCTTGAGCTTTAGGATACTGCGACTGCCAGTGTTCAAGCTGCTCTTGGGCATGAATAAGCTCACCGAGGCCTTTCACGTTATCATGTGGTGCTGCGGCTTTATCTTGGATGATTTTGGCTTGGTTATCCCAATATTGGTACATCAAAGTTTGAATGTAGCGCCCTTGTTCTGTTTTTAAATCCAGCTCTTTAAGCATATTCAGTGCAGACTGAATATTGTCTTGTTTGCGTGTTTTTGCAAATTCATCCGTGAGCGTGCCTGCCTCACGCATTTTCATGAGTTCATCTTCCATTTCATCACTCATGCTGCTAAAGCGCTGGTCATAGTCGACCAAGAGCGCAATATCGTGTGGATCATTGGCTGTTTTTGCAAAACTTTTGATAGGTTCAGAGCTGAGTTCTTGCAGAATTTTATCATCGCTTGAAAGCGTGTCTTGCTCAGCACGTTCATTGGCTTTGTTACAGCCTGTGAGGATTAAGCTGCCACCTAAAAGAAGCGGCAGTAGAACCTGTTTCAATGAAAGAGTATGTGGGTTCATATCGGTGTCCTATTATTCTGCTATTTTTTGAAAGTGATAGGCATAGGTGATGTAAGGAAAACTGATTTCGTCTTGTGGCTGTTTACCCGTGTACTGCTGCACAATTTGTTCAAACTGATGTTTTAAATCCTGTTGTTGTTCGAGTGGCATTGCGGCAATAAAGCTGGTCGAAAGGAGACGTTTTGAGACCACTTGTTCTACTGTACCTGTTTGCTGCTGTGCAAACTGATGCAGGCTTTTGAGTTGAAATAGGTTTTGATGTTCAAAGGCTTTTTGCCACAGCCCACTATGATAACGCGGGGTATCTCCTTCTAATGGAGTGAGCCGTTCTGCCAGAGCATTGACCCAGTCGACTTGAGTGTCGCGTTGGTTCCAGACCAAGCCCAAATGCCCTTGCGGTTTCAGGACACGGTGAATTTCCTTTAAACTGTCCATGTTGGCAAACCAGTGGAAAGCCTGCGCAGATAAAACTGCATCGATACTTTGCGATGGCAGGGGAATATGGTCACTAAAGGCTTGTAATGTTTCCACCTGTGGGTAAGCCAGTTTGAGCTGAGCTAACATTTCGGTAACAGGTTCGACGGCAGTGAGCTGTCCACTATGTGGAATCAGATAAGGCAGAAACTTTCCTGTACCCGAGGCAAGATCAATCACATGTGAATCTGCGTTTAAATGCAACTGCTCGGTGAGCCAGGCATGGATCTCTTGTGGATAACTTGGACGCACTTGTTGATAAAGTTCAGCAGCTGCGCTAAACCCGTATTGTGCTGCAGGATGGAGTAATTGTGTCATATTTTGCGCTTTTTTATCTGCTCTGCATCTATAAAATAACACATTTGGTTCGATGAAATCGCTTATGCTGTATGGAACGAACATGACCTCACTTTATAGGAATGAAATCTCTCAGCATGGACATGGCGAAACAAATTATTTTTGAAGACGAACAGATTCGTGTCATTTTTTTACAGGGTTCATCGGACGAACTTATTTTCTCTTTTGGCGACCTGATTACCCGTGCCAAGGGAACGTCGATCAATGCAGAAAAGTCGCTAGCCAAGTTTGGCTTTAATGTGGTTGGCATTATGCCAAAACAAAAGTCATGGTTTCCAGAGTCTTCGATGTTAGCGATGTTGGATGCAATTCGCGCTTGGATTGCACCCTTTCAAACCCGTATTGCCTATGCAGGGTCAATGGGTGGTTATGCTGCGATTAAATACTCTAAACTGCTTGGTTTTAAGCGAGTGGTGGCCTTGGTGCCGCAGTATTCGATTGACCCTGAACAGGTCACGGATAACCGCTATAACATGTTCTATCAGCCTGAGCTGAACCATGACATGCAGATACAGGCGAAAGATGTCTCGGCAGAGTGTGAATACATTGTTATTTATGACCCTTACTGCCCTGAAGACCGTGCGCATTATGAAAAATTACAAACGGTCGTACCGAATCTGAATACCCTGAACTTACCTTTTACAGGGCACGATGCGATTGCGGTTTTAGCCAGTTCAGATTTGTTGCACGATTTTTTACGTCATGAGTTTGATGCGCCGTATTTTTATAAAAAAATTCGTGAAGTGAAAAAGAACAGCAAGTTTTACTACCGTAAAGTGATCGAAAACTTGTTGCCGCGTCATCGCTTTTCTTTGGGGCGAATTCTGAAAAATAATGAGCTTGAGTTAGACGGTCAATTTTTTGATGCCAAGCTAAAACAAAGCATTATCCGCGAGTTACTCAGCAATCGACAAGTGAGCCAGACGGATCTGCTGAAATTGGGTATTCAGGTCAACTTGCCGCAAGAAAATAGCTGTCAGTTAATGGATAGTTTTGGACATGGTTTAGTGTTCAATATGATCAGTCAGAAGATTGAAAGCTATGCACCAGATGCTATTGCACTGAATCATAAGTTTCTGTTGCCGATCTTTGCCAAGGGCAACGGACTGGTCCACATTTACTATAATGACATGCGCTATACCGTGGTGATGAATGACCGTCAGATTATGAAGTTGGTGCATGAACAAGCCGAATTGAGCGCTGGGATGCATCCATTATTAATGAAAAAATACAGTGATTATTATCTGATTAGTTATAAGCAGTTTAACTTTAGCTGTGATGAATATGGTGGCTTTGATTTAGTCGAAGAGATTCCTGAAACGGCGCAGTTTTTGGTGCCAAGCGATGCTGAGTCAGATGTGTTTCTATGATATGTTCATTTGATTTATCCCTATAGGGCTTTGGTCTAAAGCCAAGCTCTTGTTTTCCGGCCTATTTGGTTTAATATGAAAGTATTGTTTATCTTTTAAACAATACGGATAAAGATCAAATAGGGTGGAAGCAATGCAAAGACATTGGTCGGCTGTATTTATAACATTACTGTTTATTTCAACATCACAAAGCGTACTGGCACAAAGTTTAGACCCAGCTTATCTGACATTCGGTGGTGGTCTCATTCTCCTGCTGATCCTGACGTTTTATGTGATTAAACAAATCAGTATTTCTATTCGTATTCATCGTAATAAGCCCATTAAATAGCGGGCTTTTTTCTGTATGTGACGGCTATTTTTAGGTGGTCAAGACAGTGTTTACGTTGAAAAATGGAGTTGAGTTGGTTTAAATAAGCGCTCTATCATTATGCAGAACAACTGGACGTGAGCAATGAAAGCCGTATTTTTAGATTGTGCATCCTTAGATAAAAATGATTTGGACTTTCAAGCACTGCATGCTGTTTTTGATGAACTGATCCTTTACCCAAGTACCGATGCTGAGATGCTTGTCGCTCGTGTACAAGATGCAGATGTGATTATTAGCAATAAAGTCATGCTGGATGCTGACACCTTAAAACAATGCCCTCAGTTAAAGTTGATTTTAATCTCTGCCACAGGCACCAATAACATCGATTTGCAGCAAGCCAAAGTACAAGGTGTTGTGGTGTGTAATTGTCAGGGTTATGGCACGGCAGCGGTGGCACAGCACACTTTAATGTTGATGCTCAACCTTGCAACCTCATGCTTGCAATATGACCGTGCGGTGCAGCAGGGCGAATGGAATAGAGCTTCTCAGTTTTGTCTATTGGACTACCCAATTATCGAACTTTCCGGCAAGACATTGGGCATTTTAGGTTATGGCGAATTGGGGCAGGCAGTGGCTAAACTCGCTGAAGCATTTGGCATGCGGGTTTTAGTGGGCAATTTGCCAAACCGTCCACATGCTGACCCAACACGAGTAGGCTTTAATGACTTGCTGGCACAATCAGATTTTATCAGTCTGCATTGTCCATTAACCGATGATACTCGCGACTTGATTGATGCCGAAGCTTTCAAAAAAATGAAAAAAAGTGCCTTTTTAATTAATTGTGCACGTGGCGGAATTGTGAATGAAGCCGCTTTGGCAGATGCGTTAAAACAGGGTGAAATTGCGGGCGCAGCAACTGATGTATTGACCGTTGAGCCACCCAAAGAGGGTAATGTTTTATTGGAGGCTCGTCTGCCGAATTTAATCATCACACCACACAGCGCGTGGGGTAGTGTCGATGCGCGCCAGCGCATGGTGCAGCAGTTGGTCGAAAATGCTCAAGCTTTTCAAGCAGGGCAGCCAATCCGTCGGGTGGATTAAAGCAAATAATGACAACTAAAAAGCCCTTCAATTGATGGGCTTTTTTGCTATTAAAGCTTAGTTACTTTAATTTCTTCTTCTGCTTGAGCAGGTGTAAAGGAAGATGGTGCTTGGGTAATCGTGGGTTCATTCACTGTTTGGGGGGTGACAGGCTGTGCAGATGAGGCTGACGGTGTTTGAACCGCAGGAGCATCTACGGGTGTAGATGACGGTTGACTCAAGCTGCCTTGGTAGATTGGAGCGGGTTGATCGGTTTGACCAGTAATCACTTGCTTGGTTTCATGCAGCTTTTTATTCACATTTTGGGTAACTTGCTGTCCTGTTTCTTTGGCTTGTTCTGCGGTGTTGTTGGTGATGGTTTTTGCACTGTCCAAAGCTTGGTGTGCAGAAGGGCGAATTTTTTGGATGCCTTTTTCTGTTGCTGTCCCGACTTTTTCCGCCGTGTTAATCACACCTTCTTGAGTTTTATAAGCCCAGACATGAAAGATATTGGGGTTTTTACCATAAGGCGTAATTGGCTTTTGCGCTTGCTGAGTGGTGGTTTCTGTTTGTGCCCATACACCTGCTGTTGTCATTAAAAGAGCGCAGAAGAGTGTTGTTTTCATCATATTCATAGAGCAGTGTACCTCTTGGGCTATCGTGCATAAATCAGCGTTTTAGCATAAAGCCTCTTTGTGTGAATTTCATGTGCTTGGTTGTAAACAAGCGTAGTGTGCAAACGTATATAGCTAAAAAAAGAGCCCAGCATGTGGGCTCTCTCAACTCTGGAGGAGTTTAACTTTTACTTCGCGCCAACAGCGGCATCGGTCGATGAACCGACTTTGGCTTTAGCAACAGGTGTATCTAATTCCACTTGAGCCTGCCCATTTACGTCAGCACGTTTAGGTTGACCACTGACAGCCTGCTTAGTTTCCTGCCATTTTTGTTTGGTCGCTTGTTGGCCTTGTTTCGCTTTATCCGCTATATAGTGACCACTTTTTTTGGTGTTATGTTCAACAGACTGTTTAACGTCACCAGCCTTATCTTTTACGACAGCAGATTTTTCAGCTGAAAATTCTTTGGTGTCTTGCCATTTTTCTTTGCTGAATGCTTTGGTTTTGTCGACACCATGTTCAACCGTTTCTCCTGTAGCATGCGCGGCATGTTTGACATCATGTTTTAAGTTTTGCAATACGCTTGGCTGCGAGGTTTGAACTTGAACATTGGCCGATGTATTGGCTGTGGTATTTGCAAATAGGGAAGTGGAAGCTAAAAGTACAGTGGTTAAAGCCGAAGCGGTGAGTGTCTTTGTTAAAACTTTCATCTTTGATTTTCTACCTCTTATGACAGAACCCGATGAGGAGTTCAGAACAGCAGTCATCATAGACAGAAATGAGCTCAAAAATAGCGTTTGATATGAAAGTCGAACAATGCGGCAACAGCGCATGAACAATGGGCTGAAAATTGTGTCGTTCAGTTAATTCATTAAAATTATGTAAGTTTATGCGTGGTCGTTGTTTTAAATGTAACAAGTATGAAGACTGGTGTTGAAATAAAAGATATGAAACAGAAGGTGTTTGGGAGAGAAGTCATCACTGATGTTGCACCAGTGATGACGATTTGCTTAGTTACATTGAGCTAAGGCTTCTTTTGCAAAGTGATTACGTAGTGCGAGGAAGTTTTTCTGTACTTCTGCATCGTGTAATTCAAATTTGGTTGCTGTGCTGGTGCCATCGAGTGCAAAGGTTGCTGAGCCACCTGTGATGAGTGTGTAGTCACGGAATGCCCACTGTTCTACGACTTTGCCTGCTTTGAGGTTGCCAGTAAATTCGATGACGCATTTGTCTTCAAATTTGGTTAGTTTTGCTTTGTTATTGGTTGTGTCTGGATAAACTTCAATGTCTTGGACTTCTTGTAATACACCCGCTGTCAACTGTGGAATCGTTGGTTGAGATGTACATGCTGTAATAGAAAGGGCAGCAAAAGTAGCGAAAAGTACAGTTTTTAATTTCATAAGGTTCGTTCTTGTTGCGAGTTGTTAAGTTGAGTATAGGGAATTGAGGCCTTATTGCAAATATTCATCTCGAAGTATGTGTAAATTAATACAGGTTAAGGAAGAGTGATTTAGGCATAGAAGTTAGGAAATTTTAATTTTGGTGAAAAGTGTTTTAGGGTAGTGTCGTGATTGGGGGGTTAACCAAAACTACATGATTGTGTGAATTAAGAATGAAAACAATATATCTAGATACAAATTATTTAACTCTTTCAAAGCTATTTGTAAATTCAATAAGGCAGTTGTCTTTTCATTTAATCAGAAATGCCAAGTTGTGTTTGGCTCAGTAGAGATATTTTTATGCTGTTCTAAACCACAGGTGCATTGGGATTGGTCGGTGTAGTTGAGCAAGCGGTGAGGATGGAAATTACAACACCTATTGATAGAGTTTTATATAACTTGATATTCATATTGTGCTCATTGGAGTAATCGATGAAAATGGCATTACACACTCTTTCTCAAGTAAAATAGAACAGAGTTGGTAAAGAAATTGGTTTGGTGAAATATTTACAAATTCACTGACTACAGGTCTTAATGTTCCGTGTAGCAACTCATTAGCCTCACTTGGTCTATAGCGAGCAACAGTACCAAGATAAAACATACATAATAAACTGTAAGATAAATGAGGTAATTCTGTTGCTTTTAAATCGACATAATATCGGTAACCCGTATTTGTAAGAATTGGCGTAATCTCAAATTTGCAATATTCTTTTAAAATGTTTTGATAAATTGTGTTTATATTTGCATTTGTATATGGTTTTCTTGATTTTGAACGATAAGTGATTTTTCCTTCACGTGGAAAACCTTTATTGAAATAACTAAGCCTATTCTTTTTAAGAAATTTTGCTACATCAACTTTTGTTTTTTGCTCATTTTCGATAATTACTTCCGTAAATAATTTATTATGCTCAGCATTCGTTAAAATTTCTATTTGTACAGGTAATAATTTTCTTTTAGGTATAAGTCCTAGACCATGGCATAAGCTATGTATTTCAGGAATATTTTGAACAGCATTATTAAATTTTATATCTAAAGTTTGATTGATTTTTTTTCCTAATAGTTCTGAGAATGTTGAAAAAATATTTACAGCATTGTTAATATTAGGTTTAACCTGAACAAGCCCATTCGTTCCTAAAGGCAAGGTTAAACCATGATGCTCATGCACAGTTTCAAGTTCAATTTTTTTATAAGAGAGAAAACATTTAACTAAATTTAGCATTCCGTAATAAAGCAGTGTAGCTCTGGTTGGAAGTAAAATACTATTGGCAGCTTTATAAAATGATTCTGCTAAGGATGAAAAGTATAATGAACGCTCTAAAAATATTTTATTTTCCCCTCTACTTCGAGAAATTTTTTGTTGCAAATGTGAATTGATTAGTGACCATGGATCGCTAGTCAAAATTTGCTGATCACCAGCTTTTAGATTGGCAAAAGAAAATCTTAATTTATTATATTTAAATAATGCTATTTCGCCCTTTTCTATTTGTTTACTCATATTAATTCAAGAATTAAAAAACCCTACTTATTTAAGCAGGGTTCTCATTTTATTTCAATCATTCAGCTTAATGCTGCAACACCGAAATATCAGCAACACTGGTAAACAAATCACGTAACTGAGCCAGTAAACGTAAGCGGTTTGCTTTCAATTCAGCATCATCAGCCATCACCATAACACCTTCAAAGAAAGCATCAATCGGCGCACGAAGTGCAGCTAACTTAGAAAGCGCAGCGGTATAGTCTTTCGCAGCTAAAAGTGGTTGAACTACAGGTAGAACATTTTGAATCTCTGCATAAAGTGCTTTTTCAGCATCTTCAAGCAATTTAGATTCGACAATTTCACCAGTAGGTGCAGCTTCTTTCGCCAAGATATTCGCAACACGCTTATTCGCAGCAGCCAAAGCAGCAGCTTCAGGCAAATTACGGAAATGATTCACCGCAGTTACACGCTTATCAAAATCAAGTGGTGATTTTGGAGAAAGTGCTTGAACCGCTTGAATCACATCAACAGCAACACCTTGGTCTTCATACTTCGCACGATAACGACCTTCAAGGAATGCAACTGCATCTTGAATGACAGTTGGAGATGTCAAAATTGTACAAATTTCTATCTCAGGCTGTGGTAGTTCAGCATTTCCTTTGATTTTACTGGTATCTACATACCATTTACCTTCAAGATTCTCAGGTAATTTTGCATTCGCAGATATGATCTTGTCATCAAGTGATTTTGTAGACGTTTTTAATTTCAGGACTTTACGCTCAAATTTATATTGATCAGCAGCTAACGAAATTAATTCTTCAATCGAAACATCAAGATTGTTTTCAGTCACTAAACGCAAGATACCAATCGCAGAACGACGTAAAGCAAACGGATCTTTAGAACCTGTAGGCGCTTGACCAATACCGAAAATACCTGTCAACGTATCTAAACGATCCGCAAGGGCAATCGTTGTACCTGTCTTGGTTTGAGGTAAAACATCACCAGCAAACTTAGGTAAATATTGCTCACCTAAAGCTTCCGCAACTTCATCATTTTCGCCTTCAATACGTGCATAGTAAGTGCCCGCGATCCCTTGAAGTTCAGGAAATTCTCCGACTAACTCTGAAGTTAAGTCACATTTTGCAAGTAATGCAGCTTTTTCAGCATCCGCAGGGTTTGCACCTGTGATAGCAGATAACGCCACAGCCAATTTAGCAATACGTTCAGATTTATTCCAAAGCGTACCCAACTGTGCTTGGAAAACCATATTGGCTAATTTTTCTTTACGAGATGCAAGCGGTTGCTTTTGGTCTTGTAAGAAAAAGAATTCAGCATCAGACAAACGAGGGCGTACAACTTTCTCATTCCCTTCAATAATTTGAGTTGGATCTTTCGACTCAATATTTGAAACAGTAATGAAATAAGGTTGTAGTTTATTGTCCGCATTCACCAAACAGAAATACTTTTGGTTATCCTGCATTGTTGTGATCAATGCTTCTTGAGGCACAGCAAGGAAACGCTCTTCAAAGCTCGCACGAAGTGCAACAGGCCATTCAACCAATGCGGTCACTTCATCACGTAAATCAGTAGGAACGATGGCAATGGCATTGACTTCATCAGCAAGGGCTTTAACTTGTTGATCTATGATCGCTTGACGCTCTTCAAAATTCGCCACAACTTTCGCAGCACGAAGAGCATCTAAGTAAGCATCGGCATTGGCTAAAGTAATCGCTTCAGGTGCATGGAAACGGTGACCATAAGTCACATTACCTGCTTTATGATCCTGAATGGTTGCATCCACCACAGCATTGTCTTTTAACAATACAACCCATTTTACAGGGCGAACGAATTCAGTACGGCTTGCCGCAGAACGCATACGTTTTGCGATTGGAAGGTTATCCAAAGCAGTTTGTAAAATTTGTGGCAGTAAAGCGTCAAGGCTTTGACCTTGCACATCTTTTAAGTAGCAAACTTTTTCAACTTTACCTGCTTGGAAAGTTGAAACTTGATCCGCGGTAATGCCTTGACCACGCATAAAGCCTTCAAGTGCTTTGGTCGGCTTGCCTTCAGCATCATAAGCCGCTTGTACAGCAGGGCCGTCAAAACGTTTTTGTGTGTCTGCTTGCGCAGCATCTACATTGATAATTTTCAATGCCAAACGGCGAGGCGCTGCATAAGCTTCAATCAAATCAAAAGCCAAGCCTGCATCTTTTAAGCCTTTTACGGTTTCAGCTTGCAATGCATCACGTAAAGTTTTTAAGTTTTTGGGTGGAAGTTCTTCACAGCCAAGTTCAAATAAAACGGTATGTTTAGACATTATTTGTTCTCCGCTGATTTTTCGGCTTGAGCCGCTTCCGCTTCAACCTGAGCTTTCAATTGCGCTAAAACTTCATCACGTAAATGCGGTTCTGCCATTGGGAAGCCAAGCTTCGCACGAGCAGCCACATAACTTTGCGCAATTGAACGTGCCAAAGTACGTACACGTAAAATATAGCGTTGACGCTCAGTCACAGAAATTGCACCACGTGCATCGAGCAAGTTAAAGCTATGTGATGCTTTAATCACTTGTTCGTAGGCAGGCAATGGAAGTTCAGCTTCCATTAAGCGAGTTGCTTCCGCTTCATAGAAATCGAATAATTCAAACATTTTTTCAACATTTGCATATTCAAAGTTATAGGTCGATTGCTCAACTTCATTTTGATGGAATACATCGCCATAAGTGACTGTACCAAACTGACCTTTGGTCCAAACAAGATCGTAAACTGAATCGACACCTTGTAGGTACATTGCCAAACGTTCAAGACCGTAAGTGATTTCACCTGTTACTGGGTAACATTCAACACCACCGACTTGTTGGAAGTACGTAAACTGAGTCACTTCCATACCGTTGAGCCAAACTTCCCAACCTAAGCCCCAAGCGCCGAGTGTTGGAGATTCCCAGTTGTCTTCTACGAAACGAATATCGTGAGTAAGGGTATCGATACCAATGGCTTCTAATGAGTCTAGGTAAAGTTGTTGGATATTGTCTGGGTTTGGTTTCAATACCACTTGGAATTGGTAATAGTGTTGCAAACGGTTTGGGTTTTCACCATAACGACCGTCTTTAGGGCGACGTGAGGGTTGAACGTATGCTGCGTTCCAAGTTTCAGGCCCAAGTGCGCGTAAGAATGTTGCAGTGTGGAATGTCCCTGCTCCCATTTCCATATCGTAAGGTTGTAAAATGACACAACCTTGTTCAGCCCAGTAGTTTTGTAAGGCAAGAATTAAGCCTTGGAATGTATCAATATGCGATATGGCGCGACTCATGCAGCATCCATTATAAATATAAGAAAAAATTGGTTCTAAGTATAAGGATTTTGCAGAGGAGTGGCAAAGGCTCTATTTATTTTTCAGCACTTAATTTTATATTCGCTAAAATGGCTTAGTACGACTTGCACACAGTAAGTCATGATGAATTTCGCATAAACATTCATCATGCCAACCATAATGAATATCTTTGCATATTTGGTGGGAAATATTTTTTTGAGTATCTCAATGTTTCTAAATGAGTATGAAGATCATGGGCTAACATAACAAAATGGGTCTCGGGATAAGGCCACTTGGCATGATTGTCAAAGTGGGAAACTGAATTTCCAAGTGACAATTCAAGTGTTAATAATTCATTTAAGCAGTCGCAGATTTCAAGTTTTTCAGTCATTTTCTATACTTTTCAGAAATTATCCAATAATAAGGTGATGATGTACGGTGCAGTAAGCATCTGTATGCCAATTAGAATGAATATCTCGATTAACCTGTGCTTGAACATTTGGGTGTTGGGGGAAATTAAGATTTTTTAAATGCAGAGATTGTTTTAGACAAATCAAATGACTTTCTTCTTTAGGCCACTGTCCATGAGCATCGTAACCAGAGATATTGTTGCCTTGTTTCACTTCAAATTGAATCAGGGGAATTAAGCATTCACATAAACCTAAAGTTTCAAGGTGATCTTCATATTTGAATTTTCCCAAGACGTGTACCTTTCTTCTTATAAAAATGAAACTCCTGCGCTAAATATAGACTTTGCTGAGAACAATTGAAATAACAAAATTGATATCTCTAAGATGTAAAATAGATGCATCTTATTGCTGAGACCGCGTATAATTTTGCACTGGTTAAGTGCGCAAAAGTAGAAGGGCGGCTGTGTTTCATATGCAACTTGAATGGTTAAATACCTTAAAACCGAATTTTAAAGTGTTACCGCTAAAGGAAAGAATGCTCTGCGGTTTAGGTGCATTGTTGGGATTAGCACTGTCTTCACTCATAAGTTGGTGGCTTTTGGGTGGGATCAATGCATGGTATATCGCCCCGATGGGTGCGTCCTCGGTGTTGCTTTTTGCCGTACCAGCTAGTCCTTTGGCTCAGCCATGGAATATTGTGATTGGGAATACGATTGCAGCCGTAATTGGGGTGACCTGCGCACTCTATATTTCCAACTTAACAGAAGCATTTAGTGTTGCTGTGGCTTTGTCGATTATTTTGATGATGACGACAGATTCTTTGCATCCACCGAGTGGTGCTGTGGCGATTACAGCGGTGCTGGGAGGTGAGACGGTACACGAGTTAGGGTATCAATTTGTGTTTTATCCTGTTCTACTTAACTCGATCTTGCTTCTCGTGATTGCGATTGTGTTCAACCGATTGCTCGGGAAACAATACCCAACTGTGGCGCAAGTCAACACGCGTAGCACCGACCCGACCCCAACCCAGAAGGTCACCATTCAACCTGAAGATATTCATCAAGTTTTAGCCCAAGAAACACAGTTGCTTGACATCAGTGAATATGATTTACAAAAACTGATTTTAAAAGCTCAAGCACAGGCCGATACTCGCTTTCATATAGACTTACGTTGTCAGGACATTATGAGTAAAGATGTCCTGTGTTTATATGAAGATGAAGACATTCAAGTCGCTGTGGAAAAATTTAAACAGATCAATTTGATGAGTTTACCTGTGTTAAATCGAGCTGAACAAGTTTGCGGCACCTTAGCTTTATATGAAGTGGTGGAGTGGTTCCAAAAGGCAACGGATTTACGTACCTCTTGGCAAGATCAAGTCAAGCACATTATGAAGCGTCAGGTGGTGACTGTGCAGCCAGATCAAGAGCTACAGGATCTAATTCCATACTTTGTTGAACGTTCTTTTAACTATATTCCTGTGGTTGAAAATAAGGCTTTGGTCGGCATCATTAGCCGTGCTGATATGATTGCAGCGTTGTATCGTCTGTTACAACATCGTTAAGTCATGTGAGTATCGTAGGCAAAAAAAAGCTACGACACTTTGGGGGAAGTGGTCGTAGCATAAAAAGAAAATTTTTTGAGACGAAAGATGTGCGCCTATGGGTTGCGATGATCTGGATTAACGGTACGCATCGTATTGCTATAACCCGATCGAGTCTGTGGAGAATGC
The DNA here is from genome assembly GCF_002018925.1 of Acinetobacter sp. MF4642. NCBI lineage: Bacteria > Pseudomonadati > Pseudomonadota > Gammaproteobacteria > Moraxellales > Moraxellaceae > Acinetobacter > Acinetobacter sp. MF4642. Next base: position 160,118 of record NZ_MVON01000003.1, on the reverse strand, counting down.
TCAATTTGGTCTTTTTGTTTCGGCATGACCAACCAAAGAATTAGGTAAACCAAAATTCCGGGGAATGCTGCACTTAACAGTGAAATGGTGATGAAAACAATACGAAGTAAATTTGCGTTCCAACCAAAACGTTCAGCAATACCACCCATCACACCAGCAATCATGTTCGAGCGGTTTGAGCGATATAAACCAACATTGGCCATCTAGGTCTCCTTAAAAATTAAAATCTGAGTGGCTTTTTGCACTCATAATTTAAAAATGGAGATGGAATTAAGTTTTTAAAGGTGACGGAGCTAATTAAAAAGTAAAGTTATGTAAAGAGATAAAAGCTGGGGTTTTGATCGGGACTAAAATGTGCTCTATTTGGCGTTGAGCCCGTGGCTTAAAGTCAGCAAGTCATTTGAATCCGAGAAAAAACCAGAGGTAAGGATGGAATATTCGTGATGGTTATGGAGATTAATCACGTGCAGGAAGTGAGTGTGGAATGAAGTTGAAGCGAAAACATCAGGGTTTGATTGGCGCATTACTGCAAGGAGCGGTGGGGCTAATCGGTGTATCGTTAGCTGGCTGTGATGGTGGGCTGTCGGAGGCGTCACAACAACATGAAAATAGCACGGTAGAGGACGCGGCTATTCCGCCTGAGTCGGGGAAGAAGCTGACTGAGGTGGCAGGACGGGCAACCATGCAAGATGATTCGGAGTATGCACCTCGTAAGCTGGATATTGGTGAACAGCAGTTCATTGGGCGTTATCGCACACAAATTCAATGTGATGGTTATTTTTTTCCTTGTGAAACAGGGAAGGCTGATTTTATTCTTAATTTTTTACCTGATGGTACAGTGCATCGTAGCATTGTACGCTTAGGTAAGGTCTTTTCAGAAAAACAACGCCCTGGCTTTTCAAACTTAAGTTATCGCCGTGATACATGGACCATGAATAAAGAGCGAACAGAGTTGATTGTCCATCGTAAAGAGGGGATTAATTTTTATTATCGCGTGGTGGATTCGCAAACGCTGCAAATGGATTTGGATAAAAGTAATAATCTAGATGCCACTAACCAAAAATTGTATGCACGAGGTTTTCCGAAATTAGAGCGTGCGTATACATTAAAGCGTGAGCCTAATTCATAGTTAAAATGGAATTGGGCAAAGCAACAGAATAAGACTGAAGAATAAAAATAGTGAAGAAATGAATAGCGTGCGAATTTTATGACTTAAATAGCATGTCGCTAAATAAATGTCATATCAATGCAATTAAAGAGGATTTAAATAAATGGTGGGTCGTCCGCGATTCGAACGCGGGACCAACGGATTAAAAGTCCGCTGCTCTACCAGCTGAGCTAACGACCCTGAGCAAGGTGTGCGAAAGAGTATTCGCTGAAAGTTTAAAAAAAGAAATTTTTAAAACATTCGAACCTGAGCAGGTTTGTAAAATTAGATTTTACAAAAAGATGGTGGGTCGTCCGCGATTCGAACGCGGGACCAACGGATTAAAAGTCCGCTGCTCTACCAGCTGAGCTAACGACCCATCAAGGGTATCAAAGGAATGGTGGGTCGTCCGCGATTCGAACGCGGGACCAACGGATTAAAAGTCCGCTGCTCTACCAGCTGAGCTAACGACCCATATCATTTGATGGAGCGTATTGTAGCAAGATATGCATCGAGCGCAAGTAAAAAATCGCAAACTTGTTGATGTTTGATTATAAATACAACAAATTTGCGATTAGGTAGCTAAAAAACAAGCAATTCGAGTTTAGAAGCGATATTGATAGGCTTGAATGTTATCAAAGACTTGTTGCGTTAAATTTGCATAGGCACTGCTGTTGGGTAACAGGACCAGCAAACGTTCATCCGTTTTTTTCGGGTCAAAGGCTTGTTCTTTGAGCTTGTTCTTTTGGTATTTAAACGTTCCTGTAGTTTCAACTTGCTTTTGTACGCGTAAGAAAACGGGTACAGCATAGGCAGGCAGACATTTTTTAAAGGTCACGAGCATTTGGGCTAAATCCTGCTCATTCAGTTCAGCACCGTCTGCCAGTGTAATCGCAGCCATCCCTGCACGACCATTGGTGTTCGGAATTTCAACACCATAAACCACGGCTTCGGTGATTTTTTCATATTCACTAACCATGTTTTCAACTTCAGTCGTGGACACATTTTCGCCTTTCCAGCGGAAAGTATCGCCTAAGCGGTCGACGAATTGGGCATGACGAAAGCCAATGTCGCGGACTAGGTCCCCTGTGTTGAAATAAGCATCGCCGGATTTGAAGACATCTTTAAGAATCACTGATTTATTTTTTTCAGGATCGGTATAGCCATCAAAAGGGGAGCGGCGAGTAATTTTACCGATCAATAAACCAACTTCGCCTTTTTTGACCTTGATACAGCCACCTTTGGCATCATAAACAGGCGCATTTTTTTCTTTATCAAACTGGATAATGGCATAAGGCGTGGGTGAAAAACCGACAGTGTTGTCAAAGTTAAATACATTGCTAAAGCCGACATTGCCTTCACTTGATGCATAAAGCTCTAAAATTTCTTCAATACCAAACCGCTGTTTGAATTTGTCCCAAATATTCGGACGCATGCCATTGCCGATCATTTTGGTGACACGGTGGCCTTTTTCTAAATCTGAAGGTGATGCATCCATGAGGTAGCGACATAACTCACCCACATAGCCAATGGCAGAGGCATCGAACTTTTGCACATCTTTCCAAAAAGCAGAAGTGGAGTATTTACGGCGTAAAGCCAAGGTGCCAGCACCTGCAATCACGCCACACCAACACACCACAATGCCTGTTGCATGGTACAGCGGCAAGGTGACATACATCACATCGTCTTTGCCGAGGTTGAGTACGTGCCCGTAGGTTCCATAAGCCAATGTCCAACGGCTATGCGTGAAAATAACGGCTTTAGGTAGACCTGTTGTGCCTGAGGTATAAATATAAAACAAGCCATCTTTACCCAGCACACTGTGTGTGGTTGGGGTGTTGAACTTGGCAAAGGCATCAATTTTTTCAGCAAGATTACTAAAACCTTGTGGTGCAAGGCCTGCATCTTTTTGGGTTTCTTGGTCAGCAAACCAATAGAAACGATCCGCAGAGAGATTTAGATCATGACGGATTTCATCAACTGCGGCACGGCATTCTTCACCGACGATGACTGCAATGGGTTTGACCAGATTAATACTATGCGCCAGCACTTTACCGACTTGAGAGGTGTTGACTAAAGCCGCAGTAACGCCAATTTTGGCAAGTGCAATCACGGTTGCAACCAATTCAGGACGGTTTTCAATCATCACTGTGATGACATCACCCTTTTTTGCCCCAATGGATAAAAAATAATGCCCGATTTGGTTTGCCCATTCGTTGAGGGCTTGGTAACTAAATTTTTGATCTTCAAAAAGCAAGGCCATACCGTGAGGGTTGCGCTTCACTGCTTTTTCAAAAGCAATCCCGAGACCTGCTGGGGTGTTTGGGGTACGTAAATATGCTTGTTTTAATCCATTGAGTAAGTTGGGAACTTTACTGATGAATTGAGGAAGTTTTGCTGCAACGTCAGTAATACCAATGAGGTCATGTGATGGGTGTTGGCTCATATGAATCCTAATTATTTTATGCAATCCAATGCGTTTGAATAGTGCTCAGTTTCTACACTTGTTCTTTTAATCGTTTCGGTCTAGTGCAATCAACCTAATCTGACGAAAATAACAAAAAAACCTAGCCACTGACATGACTAGGTTTTTAAAATTTACAACTCTAGGGCGAATTACGACTCAGTCGGGCTCGCTTTTTTCGGTGGACGACCACGTGGACGACGTGGGCGAACTGGCTTGTCCGAGTCTGATTTGTCTGACTCATCCGCAGCTATTTCCGCTACAGTTTCAGTTACTTCTACTTTTTCAGCTTGCTTTGACGCTCTAGGCGCTTTGGCTTGAACTGGAGCAACAACAACTTCCACTTCTTCAACCGCAGCTACATCAGCCAAGCTTTTCTCTTCACTGCTTTCAACGGCAATAGGCGCTTCGCTTTCCTGTGAAGTTACAGCAGGTGCAGCTTCAGCAGCAGGCGTTTCTGCAACAATCGCTGTTTCAGGCGCAGACGATTCAGCAACAGGTGCTGTTTCACGTGCTTGTTTAGCTTGTTCAGCAGCCAGTTTAGCTAGACGACGACGCTCACGCGGGTCATTTGCAACACGTTGCTCAGACACAGGTGCAGGCGGTGTCAGGTCCAATACTGGAACTGGCTCTGCTTCAGGCTGCGCTTTTGTGATTTCAACATCACGGGTGACCGGTTTTTTCTCTGCTTCAACAGCAGGCGTTGTCACAGTTTTGCTTAACGTTGCTGCATACTCTTCAGTAAATTTCTGAAGGGCACGGTTGAAGGTTGGAATTAAACCAAACTGCTCAATCAGCACTGAACAGTCTTCACCATAGACATGGCGAATCAAGCTGCTGATGGTGTATTGACCTAAAGTTGGCACCTGTGAAGGTGTGAGTTTAGGTGTTTCAGTTTGCTGTGTGTGTGCAGCGCGTTGTTGGCGACGGCGTTGGCGTGGGTCATTGCTGGCACGTTTTACGCTTTCACGTGGTTTTTGCTCTGCGTGTTGTTCAGCAGGTGCTGCTACAACTTCAGTTGCTTTCTCCTGTACCACTTTCTCAGCTTTTACTTCAACTTCTGCTTTCGCAACAGCCGCTTGCTGAGGCTTGGTTTCGGTTGCAGTGTGTGCAGGCGGAGTTAATGCCACGATTTCACTTTGCGCTTGATCGACATTGACCACATGGGCTGTCGTGATCATTTCTTGACGCGGTGCTTCAATCAACTCAACTTTAACTTGAGGTTCTTGAACCACAGCTGGCGCAGCTTCAGTCGCTTGCTCATTCAGTACACTTGGGTCGCGGTGGCGATTTGGGCGTTCTGGACGAGGTTGGTTGCGACGGTCACGACGTGGCATTGCATTTTGCTGTTCGTTTTGAACATCAGTGTTTTGCTGTTGCTCACCGTGTTGGCGACGTGATGAACGCTTGTTTTCACGCGGTTCCTGACGTTGCTGTTCACTGCGCTCTGAGCGGTCTTGACGTTGTTGTTCACTGCGCTCAGAACGTTGTTCATGACGGTCTTGGCGTTGTGGTTCATTGCGTTCAGGACGTTGTTCATAACGATCTTGGCGCTGTTGATCTTGACGAGAGACCTGCACAATTTCTTCATGAACTTGGTTGTCATGTTGCGCATTTTGCTCACGTGACTCTTTGTGCTTATTAGGGCGCTTTTTGTTGTGGCGTGTGCCGCGTTCTTCTTTCTCTACATGCTTATCTTCACGGTGTTCAGATTTTGCATGAACAGGTGCAGAGCTCATGTAGACATTGTTGCTTGGCGCGACAGGTGCCGCAGCAGGCGTACCAACTTGACCAAACTGACCACGGCTCACTGCACCACCATTCACCATTTGCTCAATGGCAGCAGCAGCATTATTTGCTGAACGTGATTGATCGACAGTCGCAGCTTGTTTTTGTACAAACAAGTTTTCTAACCATGCACATGGGCTGCTTGAAGGAGCCGTTTGGGCAGGGGTTTGTTGAGCGACTTGTTGTTGTGGCGCGTTGTTACGAGGTTTTTTGTTGCCTTTTTCTTGTTGTACAGGCGCAGGAGCGGCATGTTGATGCACATGATCTGCGCCATCTAAATGCCATTCTGATGACTCGTAACCCAACTCTTTTTCGCTTGAACGTGTTGCTTCTGTACGTTCATAGCTGGTTGGTGCAAAGCCTTCAGGGTTATACGAAATTTCGTAATGCGGTGTTTCTAAGTGTGGGTGCGGAAGCACAGTCACACGAACACCTGAGGTTTGTTCGAGGTAAACCAACGTGTGACGCTTTTCATTCAATAAGAATGCTGCAATTTCAACAGGAACCTGTACTTGAACTTCACCATGACGTTCACGCAGCGCAATTTCTTCTACTTTACGCATGATTGAAAGCGATAATGAACGTAAGTCACGAACCATACCTGTGCCATGACAGCGCGGGCAGACATAACCTGTTGCTTCTTCAAGCGAAGGGCGTAGACGTTGACGGCTCATTTCCATCAAGCCAAAACGAGACAATTGACCGAATTGGATACGGGCACGGTCGCTTTGTGTTGCTTCGCGAAGTTTCGCCTCAACCATACGTTGGTTGCGGTCTTTGGTCATGTCGATAAAGTCGATCACGACTAAACCACCAATGTCACGTAAACGCAGTTGACGTGCAATTTCTTCTGCCGCTTCAAGGTTGGTATTGAGCGCTGTATCTTCAACGTCACTACCACGGGTCGATTTTGCAGAGTTAATGTCGATAGACACTAATGCTTCGGTTTGGTCAATAACGATTGAACCGCCTGAAGGAAGTTTAACTTCACGTTCATAAGCCGTTTGAATTTGGCTTTCAATACCAAAATGCGCAAATAATGGTTCATTTAGCGTATAAGTTTTTAGCTTGTCGATTTGACGAGGCATGACTGCTTTTACGAAGTTATAGGCTTCGTTATAGGCTTGCTCTGAATCAATTAAGATTTCAGCAACATCATCACGTAAATAATCACGAATCGCTCGCGTCACTACACCCGCTTCTTGGTGAACCAACATTGGTGATGGACCAGAACTTGCTGTGTTTTGGATTTGCGCCCAAAGATCAAGTAAGTGCTGTAGGTCAAGTTGTAACTCTTCTTGAGAACGGCCAATACCCGCAGTACGTACAATTACGCTCATGCCACGAGGTACATTTAACGACGCCAACATTTCTTTCAATTCTTCACGTACTGAACCTGAAATTTGACGGCTAATACCACCACCTTTCGGGTTGTTTGGCATCAACACCAAATAGCGACCAGCTAGCGAAATAAAGGTGGAAAGGGCAGCGCCTTTGTTGCCACGTTCTTCTTTTTCAACTTGAACCAAAAGCTCTGTGCCTTCAGTGATCAATTCGCGAATGTTTGAAGTTTGGCGTGGGTCTGCTTGGTAATATGAATTTGCGATTTCGCGCATAGACAAGAAGCCTTGACGTCCCGCACCATATTCAACAAAGACGGCTTCTAAAGAAGGCTCAACGCGAGTCACGTGACCTTTATAGATATTGGATTTTTTTTGTTCACGGGTACGATTCTCTAAGTCAAAATCGTAAAGACGCTGCCCAGTGACAAGTGCAACGCGAATCTCTTCTGCATGTGTTGCATTAATCAACATACGTTTCATGGGTGTAACACCTAATAGTGATACACAGCAAACTATCGCTAAACACGTAGCGAACATCAAACATCACGGACCAATTTTGCTCAGATCTCAAATAAACCGATTGTGGTCTGAGTTTTATTACCTGCCTTTTTGATCGGCTTCGGTTTTGATTCACATATTGATGATGGCAATACGGCTTCAATCTTTAAACGATTAAAGTCTCCTGCGCGTTTCACTGGCGGACAAGCGGTGCATTGGATGTAAGTAACTTTCACTGTCACATTTGCTCGAAGAGCAACCCTTCTTTTTGGATAGGGTGTCTTGATACGGAATTATCATCGTACCTTTACAACTGAACAGATCCATATGCATCAACGCTGTGGCCTGAATACGACATCAGGGAGCGACTAATCTGATGTATATCAGTTTACGTTTAAAAACCAACCTTCGTTGGTCACATATTTTTTTGGGGCAAACTGATTTATGTGCAGATGCACAATTAAACCTAACAGTTTGCTGTTTTGCCGATATAATAAGCCTTCGGCGTCGGCATAATTCTTTTGGGACCGTTCCAAGCTGAGTTGAGTTATTTTCTTAACTATTCAATTTAAAATTGAAATGATTAAGCTTTTGACTCACTTATGGTGGTATCCGTGCGCTGACTATATCAAACCTTGTACCATCTGCCTATGGGCTAAGCTAGTCTTTCTTGTGTAAAGCATAGCCTAAATGGTCATTTTTTATTCAAATTCCGTATTTTTTAGGTCGCAGTAACTGTATGAATTCTACCCAACAATGGCAAAACGTGACGTGGTTTGAAGTGGACGAGCATCAAGCAGGGCAACGGATTGATAACTTTTTATTTAGCCGTTTAAAAGGTGTGCCTAAAAGTCGTATTTATCGCCTGATTCGTGAAGGTCAGGTTCGCGTGAATAAAAAGCGTATAAAAGCAGAAACTAAGCTGTCTATTGGTGACCAGATTCGTGTGGCGCCGATTCGCTATGAACAAAAAGATGAAAATGCGGCGCCTGTTTCTGACAAAGTAGCACAGAGTTTACTCAGCCGTGTGGTGTATGAAGATGAAGGCTTGATGGTTGTCAATAAGCCATCTGGCATTGCCGTACATGGCGGTAGTGGTGTGGCTTATGGTCTGATTGAAGGCTTACGTGCGGCAACAGGTAAGAAATACTTAGAACTGATTCATCGTATTGACCGTGATACCTCAGGTTTGGTGATGATTTCTAAAAAGCGTAGTGTGTTAAAAAGTTTGCAAGACATGTTGCGTGAACACAAAATTAAGAAAACTTACGCTGCTGTAGTCAAAGGTGTGGTGAGTTTAGACAAGCAGTTAATTGATGCACCTTTACACCGTTATGAACTGGCCAATGGTGAACGTCGTGTGCGTGTGTCGAGTGAAGGTAAAGAGTCTAAAACGCAGTGGAATGTGGCTGAGCGCTTTATGCATGCAACCTTAGTCTACGCATCGCCACTTTCAGGGCGTACCCATCAAATTCGTGTGCATGGTTTAAGCATTGGTCATCCATTGGTCGGTGATGATAAATATGGTCATGAAACAGAATATAAAGGACCGAAACCGCGTCGTTTATGTCTGCATGCAATGCGTTTAGACATCCCAGGTTATGCGCCGATTGAAGCGCCTTTGCCTGAAGATATGCAGAGTATTGTGGCGCAGTTAAGAGCACAGAAGAAGGACTAAGTCTTTTCCCTTCCATTTTGGGAGAAGTGATAAAGCCATGACTTTTGTTGGTTGTGATTAATTTAAAAGGATGCTGTATTGGTCATCTTTGCTTTTCAAAGATGAAAAGTAACAAAAATCTTTTGTTGAGCTGATGGAAGTCCTGAACGCGCTTTAAGCACTGCTTTAAAGCGAAGTGCAAGTCAGCTCAACGGCGACATCCTTTTCGCCATCATGTAGCAAATGCATCGTGTAAATTGACTTTATAAAAGTAAATATTGGAACCCCAGCATGAACAAACCTGTAGAACTGATTATCTTCGATTGGGATGGAACTTTATTTGATTCAGTGGGGCAGATTGTGGCGAGTTTATTGTTTGCCGCGCAGCAATTTGCACAGCCTTTAACTGCTGATGCTGCAAAAAGTATTATTGGTTTAGGTTTGCCAGAAGTCGCGCAGCGATTATTTCCTCAAGTGCCTGAGCTACATACAGAGATTCTGCAATGCTATGCCGAGCATTATGTGGCGAACTCGAAAGGTGATGTCTGGTTCGACGGCGTAGCCGATATGTTGAATGGCTTACGTGAAGCGGGTTTACAGTTGGCAGTGGCGACAGGTAAAAGTCGTAAAGGCTTAGATCGAGTATTGGCGCAAACACAGAGCCAAGCACTATTTGTGACAACACGTGCTGCAAGTGAAACCAAGTCCAAACCGCATCCTTTGATGTTGGAAGAGATTTTAGCTGAAACGGGCGTGTCTGCTGAACGCGCGATTATGGTCGGTGATACCAGTTATGATCTAGAGATGGCGCGTACTATTGCCATGCCGAGAATCGGGGTGAGCTATGGGGTGCATACACCTGAAACGCTCAGACAATATCAACCTTTGGCCATCGCGGATGATGTGCCGAGCTTGCAGCAGCATTTATTGCAATATGTTGACCTTAAACAAGTGATTTAACTTGAGTCGTCTAAATATATAGTCTGTGGAAGATGGTCAGAGTGAGCTTGCCTGTTTTGGGGCGATCATCTTCAAAGCTTTTGTCTTTAGTATGTTTTAAGGCGAATGAACGGTTGATTTAATTGTTGAATTTGTGATTTGAAAAAGCTCTGATTGGGGCTTTTTTTTGTGATGTTGTCGCCTAAAGAGCTTTAATTATTGCCTTTATATTGGATGGTTGTCATTTGTGAAGATGACCAAGAAATGAGAAATAAGATGTTTAAAGCGTGATAAAACCCGCCGCGACATTGATGCTAATGGCGAGAATAGAGGTGTTAAAACCATAAGCTAAAATAATGTGCAGAATATTGAGAATACGCATCGAACGCGAAGTAATAGAAACATCCGCGGTTTGCGCAGAAGTGCCAATCACATAACTAAAATATAAAAAGTCGGGATAGGTCGGTTGAGCCGTTTTGGGAAAGTCTAAGCCTGCATCTTGTTGGTCTGCGAGGGCGAGATAATAGTCATGTGCATAATGAATGGCAAATACGGTATGCATAAAGAACCATGCGCTAATAATGGTGAGTAAGGACAGCGCCAAGTGCCCATATTTGATGGTTGGGTCATTCGGAAGATGAGTCAATTCTAATACAATCGCAATTAAGCACATGAGCAAAGTCAGGATGACCAACAGTAGAATGATCCATTTACTGGCATCTTGCTGTTGTGCATGTTGCAGAATGTGCCGATGGTCAACAGACCACAGGGTGGTCATGGTTTTGAGTAAATAAGTTGAAACGGCAATATTCCAACTGATCAATAAATTGGTCGACCAAGACCAGTCGGTAAATGTATTCAGCAGCGTATAAAAAACAGCAGTCAGCAAAAAACTAATGAAAAAGAAGGGGCGAAATTTCATTGCTGTTTTTAAACGCTGCAAAGTGGGCATCGGCATAATTTTCTCCTTCTTCGTTTTATTTTTTTCGTGCTGCTAAAATTGCAGTGCCTACTTAAGTATCAGTACCTACGTCTTCAGTATCAGTCTGTGTTCGGACTTCAGCTGTAGGGAACCTGACAAAAGTTAGTTTTTATTAGCCTATCCTAGCTTAAAAAGAATACAAAAGGAAAAAGCGAGAAGGCATCGACATCGCTTAAAACAAAAGGGTAAAAATACGCTTTTCATGCAGAGGATTGGTTGATGAGAAAGGCGCGTAGCTATTTATTCAGAAAATAGTGACGCGCCGAATGAGATGAATAATTAGAACCCACTGCAGATTTATGCGCGGTTAATATCCAAATAAAATACCCGAGTCAGTAATTCTATAAATTTAGTCACAGCCAGTGAGCTGTTATTTTTACGGTAGTTCACATACAGATCCAAATACGGCAGCTCAACCTCAAGTGGACGAATTACCGTGTTGTTCATGCTAAGTGGCGCAACATAACCAGGTAAAATTGTACAGCCGAGCCCCAAGCCAATCGCGTTGATATTGAATAGGATGTTGTCAGCTTTTTGCACAATGTTAAATTCAATATTGTGGGCTTTGGCAAATTCTAAAATGGTCTGGTGTAAAGTCTGTGACTGCTCGGCTGCGGGAATAATAAAATCAATGCCATTTAATGCTTCAACAGGGATTCGCTCATATTTGGCCAAAGGATGATCTTTCGGCAACAGGAAAATGAGTGGTTCACGCAGTACAAACTGGCTTTCGATTTCATCACTATGGACATTATTTCGCGTAAAGCTAATGTCCAACTCCCCTTTTTTCAGCAAACGTAGTTGCTCAGTATTGTTCATACTGAACAACTCAATTTTTAACTCTGGGTTTTGTACTCGTAAATTGGGCAGTACATAAGGAAAGATTTTCATTTCCGCCACAGGGACAAAACCAATGCGGAGCATCTGCTGTTTGGCCTGTGACACTTGGCGTGCCATAGCGACCGCTTTGTCTGCCTGAGCCAAGGTGAGACGTGCTTGTTCAAGGAAAACAGCGCCTTCTTCCGTGAGTTCAACTTTTCGCTTGGTTCGATACAATAACTGCACACCGACATCTTCTTCAAGGTCTTTGATTTGCTGACTTAATGAGGGTTGAGCGGTATAAAGTTTCAGTGCTGCTTTACTAAAGTTCAGTTCTTCAGCAACAGTAATGAAATAGCGAAGGTGTCTAAGTTCCATATAAATAACCCACTGACTAATCCAAAAAATGTCTTACCATGACTGCAGTAAAGTATAATCGATAAACAACAATGCCGTGAAGATGATTCAATTATTTAGAAAATAAATGATCTTGGGTTGATTTTTGAGACTTTCGTATATGAAATAACAGGTTTAATAATTGCTAAAAGGTATTAATTAAATACTAAAAATAGTTCATTCCAATCACCTGAAAATCGGGTGAGGTGAACTACATAAAAATACAGTTGCGTTTTGCCGAAATTGGATATGATAAAAACATAAATATAATTTAATTGAACATACGGGCTAAAAATCGATATGGCAGATTCAAATAAACTGGTGGTCTATGCCGCGCTGTTGGGTAATTTAGCCATTGCGCTAGTAAAGTTTATTGCGGCTTATCTGACCAATAGCTCGGCCATGTTGAGTGAAGCCATTCACTCTGTTGTGGATACCTTAAACGAAATTTTATTGTTATATGGACTGAAGAAGTCGAATAAACCTGCCAATTTTAATCATCCTTTTGGCTACGGACGAGAGCTGTATTTCTGGGCCTTCATTGTGTCCCTTATGGTCTTTGCTTTAGGGGCATTGGTGTCTATGTACAATGGGATCATGCACATTTTGCACCCTGAACCCATTTTAAATCCGACCATCAATTATGTTGTGCTTGGCTTTGCATTTGTAAGTGAAGGTATTTCATGGTGTGTTGCTCTGAAAGTGTTTCGTAAAGCGAAAGGTCAGCAGGGTTATTTCGAAGCTTTTCGACGCAGTAAAGACCCAACCACGTTTACCGTTCTGTTTGAAGATTCCGCTGCGTTAATTGGTTTGTTGATTGCCTTTCTGGGTATTTATTTGGCGCATCGTTTAAATATGCCTGCACTGGATGGCGTGGCGTCCATTCTGATTGGGCTGGTTCTGGCGGTATCTGCTTTTCTACTGGCACGAGAAACCAAAGGTTTATTGCTTGGTGAAACCGCAGACCTGCATGTACGGCAAAATATCTTAAAAATTGCCCAAGAGGATGAAGGCGTGCTGTCGGCCAACGGCTTACTGACCGAGCAAATGGGCGCCAAACAGGTTTTGGCCTCGTTGAGTGTGGAGTTTGAAGATCACCTGACTACCGATGAGATAGAAGCATGTGTCAATCGAATTGAAGCAAAAATTAAACAAAAACATCCTGAAATTGTGGCACTCTTTGTGAAGCCGCAATCAAAAAAAGTGTGGTTAGAGCGAATGCAAGGACGCTTGGAATAGGTTAAGGTAGAGGTCAGTTTTCAAAACTGGTCCTGTTACTGGTGTATTGCAATAAAGATAACGACGTTAAATGAAGCCAAAATCAACTGAACTCCATTATCAAATTCCGACTGAAAATACCATGTCCCATACATGGCGACAGCCCGAATTTCAGTTTCTACACTCCGACCATTATAACGGGACTCGCTTTGTCAATTCGGTTCGTCGACCTGAGGGCCGTAGCCGAGGCGACTTGCTGAAATGGTTGATTAAGCGTAAATCTTCGACATGGAATGTAGATTTGGCGCAAGAGTATGCGCACTTTCATGCCGATAAAAAAAGCTTGCCGCAAGATCGGCCCCATGCCGATTTAAAGGATTGGCAGGTGTGGTTTGTGGGTCATGCCACGGTATTACTTCAAATTGGGCCCTATAACTTATTGACCGATCCTGTGTGGGCGGAACATGTCAGTCCGAAGCAAGGGCGGGGACCTCGCCGTGTTATGCCTGCTGGCATTGCCTTGGAAGATTTACCGACCATCCATGCAGTGCTTTTGAGCCACAACCACTATGACCATATGGATATTGCCAGTCTGAACTGGTTGTATGAGCGTTTCGCCATGCCCATTTACACAGGTTTGGGCAATGGATGGTATTTACCCAAGCACTTACAAGTATTGGAAATGGATTGGTGGCAGTCGGCGCGTCTGCATGATTTAAAACTGGTCTATACCCCAGCACAGCATGGTTCTGGCCGTGGGCTGCGTGATCAAAACCGTGCGTTATGGGGTGGGTTTAATATTCACTGTGGCGCTGACTATGCTTATTTTGCGGGCGATACGGGCTATTCACCGCACTTTAAAGAGCTGCATCAGCGTTTTGGCGCACCGCGAATTGCGTTACTGCCTATCGGGGCGTATGAACCGCGTGAGCTGATGCGCTATATGCATATGAATCCGCAAGATGCCTTTCAGGCACATAAAGACCTGCATGCCAAATGCTCGATGGCTATTCACTATCGCACTTTTCAGCTGACTGATGAAAGCCGAGAACAGCCTGAAATTGACTTAAAAGTGGCAATGAAAAATAGCTCGAAGCTGATGAATCCGTTTGTTTGCTTAAGAGAAGGTCGACGTTTAAGCGTGTAATGAACGCTTTAAGTATAAGATCAGGTGATGGCTGGCAAAACAGTCATCACCAAGAGCATAACGACATCACCAAAATATCTTTCAAATAAAATCTAAAAAGCGAAAGTATGCCTCTTTTTTATTTAATTTTTGCTCAATCTGAGCCGCGCACATTGCTGGTAAGGTTTGTCTGAGTTTTGATCGATAAACTCAATTGAAAATGTCCATCAAACTCGTATAAAAATGCTTTCTTTTTGCTGTGTTTTCCTCGGGTCTTATCTTGTTGAAAAATTAAAATTCTTTTTTTTCTTAAATATTTACATGGAAGAATCCGATTATTTTTATTCGTAAAACTCGCTTTAGATTGTCATCAAAAGAGGCTATGTTAGAACAGTAATAATTACTTTAAACGGTTCATGATAATCATAATTTGATGATCAAATTTGGAGCTCAACATGACACAGAATATGCAAGCATCAGGCTGTCCATTTCACCAGAAAGATGGTGGACAAACGAGTTTAGCCAGCACCAATAATTCTGATTGGTGGCCGAATGCGCTCAATCTCGACATCCTGTCGCAACACGATAAAAAAACCAACCCGATGGATCCTGATTTTGACTATGCAGCTGCATTCAAATCATTGGATTTAGAAGCGGTGAAACAAGATCTCCGTGAACTCATCAACAGCAGCCAAGAATGGTGGCCATCTGACTATGGTAGTTACATTGGGATGGCTTTGTTGCACAAAGATTTCATAACTATATGATTTTAAAAATTTTGATTATTTTTTGATCCAAAATTAAATTTATTTAAATCAGATGCTTACATATTTATGCAACAAAGCCCATTTAGGGCAAAAATGAGTCATACCATCAAGATGTACTGCCTTACCTTCGACTAAAAAAGATGAGTCACCTAAAATAATGATTCCACCATGATCTGTTTTACAACCTACTGTGATTAATGCTTTCATTTATTTTTTATAATTTTTTAACGATATTGTTATTAAACCATAAGAATTAAATGATACAAAATTCCAAGGAATACCCTGAAATATTGATTCCATTTTAGATTATAGGGCTTACACGATCCTAATTTTAATATTATTATATATATCAATTATTTAAAACTTAAATGTAAGCGCGAAAATGAATAGAACGCCTATTTTTATTCAAACTTAAGTTTTCCTAAACTTTGAACAATATCCTTTTCAAGTTCCTTCCACTCCTCAAACTCCGGCTCTACCAATAAAGTCTGCGACACAAAGCCATAACACACCCGCTGTACATTTAAACTGATTCGCTTGAGTTGCACTTCATTTTCAATATAAGGCTCAAGGATACTGCGCCACATTTGCACCATCATTTCATAACTCTTTCGATAGCTTTCAATATTCGACACCTGCCGTTCCAGTAGAAAAGTCTGTGCCCATAGAAACTGTCGAGCCTGAATTTGCTCAAGCTGAAAGTGAATAATCTGCTGTAAATAGTCCTCAAAACTTAATTTTGTGGATAACTCTATCAGGCTTTGTGCATAACTTTTTAGCTGCTCCGCATTAGTTTTCACATGCTGATGAATGGTCAACGCAACCAAATCTTCCTTCTTCGAAAAGTACTCATAAAAAGTGCCTAAACCGACTCCCGCCACATCGGTAATTTCTCGAATGGTAATTTCATGTGCATGACGCTCATGCAAAAGCCGAACAAAACTTTCTTGCAAAGCTTCTTGGGTGAGCTTGGCTCGCGACTGGCGCGGTCTACGGCGGACTTGGATCTCAGGATTCTTCATAGCACAAAGCTGAACATGGCAGACTCAATTTTTCTCTATACTGAAATGAAAAGCACAGCATAACAAGAGCAAAGTGATATGAATACCGCATGGATGACCCATCAAATCAGTAATCAGTTTGATGAACTGGAAAATTACAACTTGTTTGAAACCGATACCGTTTTAAAAGAAATTCTTAATCGTTATGGCAGTCAGGATCAGGCAAGACTCACAGAGATGGGCAAAACCGTTGGTTCAGCGGAATATTATGATTATGCCGAGCTCGCCAATAGGCATACGCCCATATTACATGCCTTTGATGCCCGTGGACGCCGTAAAGACTCTATCGAGTTTCATCCCGCATGGCATAAATGGATGGGATTAAATCGTCAGTTCGATACCCACGCACATCCGTTTAATCAGCCCAATTCACCCTCAAAATGGGTCGAATGGGCAGCGCGTTTTTATTTGGCAGGGCAGGTGGAGTGTGGGAATTTGTGCCCAAATTCGATGACCTTAGGCAGTATTCCACTGATTCAACGCGAACCTGAACTGTGGGCTAAAATCGGCGATAAGTTACTTTCGACAGAATACGATGAACGTGATGTACCGATTAGCCAGAAAAAATCGATTTGGCTAGGCATGGGCATGACTGAAAAGCAAGGTGGTTCAGATGTCCGTGCCAATGAAACCATTGCTGTACCAGTCGCTGAGTCGGGACGCGGTCAAGGCTATTTGCTCACAGGGCATAAATGGTTTTTCTCTGCACCGATGTGTGATGCGCATTTGGTGGTGGCAAAGACGGAACAAGATGGTTTGGCCTGTTTCTTTGTACCGCGCTGGCTGGAGGATGGCACCAAGAATCCGATCCATATCCAACGGCTAAAAGACAAAGTCGGCAACCGAAGTAACTCCAGCTCCGAAGTCGAATTTAAAGAGGCGTGGGGCATTATGATTGGGGAGGCGGGACGCGGTATTCCAACCATCATTGAAATGGCGAACTATACCCGTTTGACCTGTTCGGTGGGCAGTACTGCCATGCTTAGACAGGCCTTGGTGCAATGTATTGCCTATACCCGTCAGCGCAAAGCTTTTGGCAAACATTTAACGCAGCAACCTTTGATGCAAGCGGTACTGGCAGATTTAGCCTTAGAAACGGAAGCGGCGATGCAGTTGAGTTTCCATTTGGCCCATTGCTATGAGGTAGATGATGCGCTGTCTGTGGCGTGGAAACGCATTATGACCCCAGCTTCGAAGTTCTGGATATGTAAACGTACTGTGGAACTCACAGGGGAGATGATGGAAGTCTTTGGTGGCAATGGCTATGTCGACAACGGCATGATGGCGCGTATTTTCAAAGAAGCCCCAGTCAATACCATTTGGGAAGGTTCGGGCAATGTCATGTGTTTGGATGTATTACGAGCCATCAGCCGTGATGTAGAGTCGATTGAAATCCTGTTTCAAGATTTGGCTGCCACGGCTATGCAAGATGAACATTTAAAGCAAGAGCTGCAAAATCTATTTCAGTTGTTCCAGCAGGCACCTGAAGAACTACAATTTATGGGGCGCAGTTTGGTCAGCCGTTTGGTGATTTTGGCACAAGCAGTCCTACTGAAACGGCATGCACCCAACTATGTGGCGGATGGCTTTATTCAAAGCCGTTATAGTCCATTTCATGGTCGGGTTGTCGGGATGCTTGAGATGAAACAACCCGACGTAGAACGACTACTGCATAGAGCATTTTCAGCTTAAAGAACGTTATTGTACTGAAAGCTTTTGCGCCTCATCTTGTTCGAGTTTGACGTTGGGGCTGTCTTCAGCCTGAATAATATCAATCGGAATAAAGCGGACTTGAACAATGCTTGGGTTATCGTTCAAGTCTGGCAATAGCTTTTGATTGAGTGCTGCAATTTGCGCTGGGCTAGGCGGAATATCTCCACGGATAGAGACACGAACTAAAGTGAAACCCTCTTTTTTATCGTATTGGATGGTATCAATAATATTATTGGCATGGTTCAGCTCAGTGCTAATGGTCGCCTCGGTATTGCTTTCGTACAGCCGCGCATTGAGCATAGAATAAAAGTTAAACGATAAATAAATACCCAAAAGTGCCAAGAACATTAAGCTGACAGTATTACGTTTGAGGAATTCTTTGACTGTGCTTTGCACTTCTTCGCTGGAACCGCGTCTAAAGCCTGCGATCCAAAGGACTAAAGATGAGCTAATCTGAATGGCGAAGATATTGGTCACCGCCAGTAAAAACGCATTGGCTGAGTTTTTCCATTCCATATGCGCAAATAAAATTCCGCTGGCCACCAAGGGTGGAACTAAGGCCGTCGCAACGGCGACGCCCACCACCGCCACAGACAGGCGAGGCGATACCGAAGCAAAAGCACCTGCTGCACCACCCGCTAAAGCAATCATCAAATCCAAAATGGTTGGCTGTGTGCGCGATAAAATTTCATTGGTCATAGGTAGGTCATAGTTCACCAGCCCTAAAATGATCCCAATGCTATAAATCATTGCAACGCCAAGTAACAAGGTCGACAACGCGGTTTTAAACAGCAGCCATCGGTTATCAATTAAAGCCAAGGCAATGCCTGAAATCGGCCCCAGCATCATGGCAACCAACATCGCGCCAATCACCACCGCAGCAGAGTTGGACAGCAGTCCATAGCCTGCAATAACGGCAGCCAAGGCATTCATAATAAAAAAGGTTTTGCTTGGCAGTGCATCCGCTTGGATGTTTAATCGGACTTTTTGGTGGTCAATTTTTTTGGAGTTTTCGCGCAAGGCCTGCTTATAACGAATTTTTTCTTTTAGAAACTCATACTTTTCTTGGTCTGGCGTATCTTTGACCACAATGGTTGCATCTTTGTCTTTTCCGAGTGGCATGGCGATGCTCTTATTTTGTCTGTGATTAAGATTTAATCTAGCGCTTTTATCAAGGGAAGCAAACAAAAAAATGGTGAGAAATAATATGATTCACGCTTCAATTTAAAATATGTTCTAGCCACTTTCTTTTTATTGAAGCGAGGCTTCTCGATTTTGTTGAACATCATTCATTAACAAGGACTTTTTAGCACCGAGCAGGACAGATTTTCTTGAAATCGCGAGGCCATTCAGAAAAAGACAGATCAATTACAGGTATTTAGCTGACCCTAGAGCATATTCTTGTTAGAACAAGACGCTACGATTGGAAATAATATTTTTCATCACCATGGTAGAGATGAGACGTTGCACATTTGGCAGTGCTGACAAGTGCTCATCATAGAGTTTTTGATAACTTTCTAAGTCATAGGTCACGACATGCAGCAAATAGTCGGGGTCACCAAAAAGTCGCTGCGCTTTCACAATTTGAGGAACCTTAAGAATCGCGTCTTCAAGACTTTGTACCGAATCTTTATCGCCATTTTTGAGCGTCACAAAAACAATGGTGGAGAAATTCAAGCCGAGTTGGGAGATATCCAACTGTGCGCGATAGCCTTTAATTATGCCAGCATCTTCTAAGGCTTTGACTCTGCGGTGACAGGGGGAGAGACTAAGCCCGACTTTATGGGCCAACTCCGTAACAGACAAACGACCATCGGCTTGCAGTTCAGCAAGAATCTTCTTATCAATTTTATCCATGTGGAAGAATCTCCCCTTTTTAGGCGTTATTGCACAAATATTTGAAAGCACATTTTAGAGCCTAAAGGATATCCTTTCAAAATTATTTGATACAGATCATGTTTTGATTGGATTAAACCTCAAAACGGTGATGGATAAGAGAGGAAAGGGATGTCATTGAATATTTTGATTGCATTTTGGGGTGTTTCGATCCTGTTTGTGATGACACCAGGTATAGATTGGGCTTATGCCATTTCATCGGGGATACAGGGCAAAAGAGTCTTGCCTGCAGTGACCGGTTTATTAACAGGGCATTTGATGGCGGCACTGATTGTTGCTGCGGGTGTGGGCACATTGGTGACCAGTCAGCCCGTATTGCTTCAAGTACTCACGGGTGTTGGGGCTGTTTATTTGCTGTGGATGGGACTGAGTCTGTCGATGCGTCCTGCAAGTATTAGCAGTGGTCAGGTTGCCATTGCATCTTCAAAGTCATGGTACATTCGAGGCGTATACTTGAGTGGATTAAACCCGAAAGTCCTGCTGTTATTTTTGGCTTTATTGCCACCCTTTATCGACCCGCAAGCGGCTTTGTCGCCCACCTCTCAAATTGTTTTATTGGCGGGGATTCACCTCATGAGTTGTGCGGCTGTTTATTTTTTGGTTGGATTTAGTGCGCAAAAAGTTTTGGGCACACGTCCACAGGCAGCTAGAGTGGTCAGTCGAGTGTCAGGGGCATTGATGATGTTGATGGCGATGATTTTATTGTTAGAACAGTTTTATGTCTAAGCGATATTTTAAGCATATGGATCAAAGGCAGTGCAAAATAAAGCATTGCCATAACCTGTAATTGAATTGAAAAATAGCGCATGAGTGAGGGATATAGGTTCAGCCAAAATCGCTTGTAATACGTTCAAAAAGGCGTAAAATTTCTACCGCATCATCAGCGAGATGATCACATCAACAAGGTGAAAAAAATGGCAAAGAAGAAAGCTGAGCCAAAAGTTGTGATTCACAACTTCGTGGCTAAACACATGCATGAGGTCAACCAAAGCCAAGTCTTTGTAGACCGAAAGAAAAATGCAAAACGAGGCTATGACAAGCACAAAAAAGGGAGATATTCAGATGATTATCTCCCTTTTTTAATGTCCGTTCCTTGGGTTTAAAGACCTTTAAGCTGTCACAATACGTGTTGCGGATTTGACCATGTCGGCCAAACCATGTGTTTTAAAATAATATTCCATCTGACTTTTCACAATGAGTGGATTACTCATTTTCAAGGCACGCTCTAACAATTCGACCGCATCTGGCATTGGGACATGACAAATGGCTTTGCGTACACGCAGAATGTTACTTGAGCTCATTGATAGGGTATTGAAGCCCATCGCCATCAGTAAGATCGCAGACAAAGGATCGCCCGCCATTTCCCCACAAATACTGACCGGTTTGTTGTACTTATGACACTCTTTGACTAAGCGGGTGAGCGCACGTAAAACCGCAGGGTGGAAATGTGAGTAGACATTGGCGACACGTGGATTATTACGGTCAACGGCCAGTAAGTATTGTGTCAAGTCGTTTGAACCTACCGAGAAAAAGTCAACCAACTCGGCAAACTCTTCAATCTGCAATAAGACACTTGGTACTTCGACCATGATCCCGATTTTCGGTTTGGTGATTTTGACCTGTTCTTCTTCTTGTACCGCGACCCAGTCACGCTCCAGTAAATACAACGCTTCTTCTACTTCGCTGACACTGGTTACCATCGGCAGTAGAATGTGTAGGTTATTGAGACCAATACTGGCTTTGAGCATAGCACGAATTTGCGAAGAAAAAATTTCAGGGTGGTCGAGCGTAAAGCGAATACCGCGCCAGCCGAGAGCTGAGTTTTCTTCCTCAATTGAGAAATAAGGCAAGTCTTTATCGGCACCGATATCGAGGGTACGCATCACCACAGGTTTGTTGGCAAAGTGGCTCAACTGTTGACGATAAATCGCACGCTGTTCTTCTTCACCCGGGAAGCGATCACGCAGCATGAACGGAATTTCAGAGCGATATAGACCAACGCCTTTGGCGCCGCGTTGTACACCACGGACTACATCAATCATCAGGCCAGTATTGACGAACAGTTTGACTGCCACACCATCAGGAGTGATGGCGTCTTTGGTTTCATACTGTTTTAAATCTTTGGCTATTTGTTCTTCTTCTTTTTGAATTTCTTTATAGCGACTACGTAAACGGCGAGGTGGATTAATAAACACACGCCCTTGGTGCGCATCGACGATCATTTCCACATCATCAAGGGTATTAATTGGCAGTTCAGTCACGCCGACCACGGTTGGAATACCGAGTGCGCGAGCCACAATCACCATATGCGAGTTCATGGCGCCTTCGGTGGTTACGATGGCTGCAATTTTATCGACTGGCAGTTCAACCAAGGCTGCGGTTGAGATTTCCTCACCAATCAGAATACTTTCATCGGTAAGTTCACGGTGGCTGGAGTCGGCTTCTTGCAAATAAGCCAAAATCCGTCGTCCGAGATCTTTTAAGTCCGCGGCACGTTCACGGAGATAGTCATCTTCCATCTGTTCAAACAGATCGATGTGATTATCGATGACGATACGCACCGCACCTTGTGCCCAGTTACCATCACGAATTTGTTCTTTAATTTCCGCGGGTAGTGCATTTTCATCCAACATGCGTAAGAACACGCTAAACAAGGCGCGCTCCTCCGCCATGAGGGCATCTTGCATTTTGTCATCAAGCGATTTGATTTCATCACGCACTGAGGTGAGGGCACGATCCAGCAGTTCTAATTCTTCACTGATGTCATCGGCTTCACGGTCAGGGACAGCCGCCAAATCCGCAGGGGGATAGAGAATGACAGCACGACCTAAGGCAATTCCGCCTGAACCTGGGACACCTTGGAAAGTTTTGTAGGCAGGTAGATTGCTGGGTTTACGAAATACATCGATATTGCCCACCGCATGCGCATGCGCAATGACCCCTGAAAGCTGAGCACAGAGCGTGACGAGGAAGGATTCCGCAGCTTCACTAAAGTCTTGCGATTCTTTGTTTTGCACCACGAGCACGCCCATGACTTTACGGCGGTACATGACGGGTACACCGAGGAACGAGTTATAAATTTCCTCACCTGTTTCAGGTAAGTACATAAAACGTTCATGTTTCGGTGCATTGTCAAGGTTGACGATTTCTTCACGCTGACCCACCAGACCGACCAAGCCTTCACTGGTATGCAGTGAAACATGGCCGACCGAATCGGGGTTCAAACCTTTCGATGCCATCAACAAATAACGTTGATTGCGTTCGTCGAGTAAATAGATGGAGCAAACGTCAACATGCATGGCTTCCGCCACATGGTTGACCATAATGTCGAGTGATTCATGCAAACTGGTGGACGCATTGATTTCTTGTACAATGCGTCGAAGGGTATCCAGTTGCATATTCGACATCGCGTCTACTCCAAAAATAATGTGCGTCCAACTTATTTATAACAAGAGATCCTTAAAAAATCTGTAGGACGTCTAGATTTTTTAAGGCTTTTTTTGAGGGAGCTGATTGCACAGCTCCACCATCGCTTTGCGGTATACATCGCGTTTAAAATTCACAACTTGCCCCAGCGGGTACCAATAACTGACCCACTGCCATTGGTCAAACTCAGGCGGATCAGACAAATTCAAACGAATATTCTGAGCGGGAGCAGTGAGTTTGAGTAAAAACCACTTTTGTTTTTGTCCAATACATACGGGATCGGAATCTGTACGAATGTATCGGTGAGGCAAACGATAACGCAGCCAACCTTTAGTTTGCGCTACAATTTGGACGTGTTCGGGCAGTAAGCCAACTTCTTCTCTCAGCTCACGATAAAGTGCCTGTTCAGGGGTTTCTCCATATTGGATACCTCCTTGTGGAAATTGCCAAGCATTGTGTCCAATGCGTTTTGCCCATAAAACTTGTCCAAACTCGTTTGCCAAAATGATCCCGACATTGGGTCGGAAACCTTCCGAATCGATCATTTGGCTACCTAAATATTGTGTAATTTATGACTTTGCGATCGGGGATTTTTATTTCTGTATCCAACTCGAAAAAAGCAAAGTTTAAAAATGTTAAAATTGCTATGATCTTAACGAATTTCTATCGACTAGCGGAGATAGATTTACAAATTTTTTCTTAAATTTCAGTTTTTACGAGTATTTTCATGAAATTGGCGCTATTTGATCTCGATCACACCTTGTTAAACACCGATTCAGATCATTCTTGGGGAGAGTTTTTGGTGAATGAAGGCTTGGTCGACCCAGTTCGCCATCGCGCCATGAACGATAAATTTTATGAAGACTACAAAGCAGGGCAGCTCGACCCGATTGCCTATAATGAATTTGTGTTTGAATTTTTAACTCAACATGACAATGCCTACCTTACTGAACTGCATGAGCTGTTCATGCACAAAGTGATTCACCCGCAAATGCGTCCCGAAGGTTTTGCTGCTATTGAAAAACACCGCGATGCTGGACATGCTTTGGTTGGCATTACCGCAACCTCTGATTTTATTACCGCACCGATTTTCCGTGAGTTTGGGATTAGTGAAATTATTGCGACCAATGCTGAAGTGGTTGAGGGTAAATACACGGGCAAAGTGATCAACACGCCGTGCTACCAAAAAGGCAAATTGACGCGTTTAGATCAATGGCTTGCAGGGCGTGATGTTAGCGAGTCTTGGGCTTATTCAGATTCCATCAATGATCGCTTTTTACTGGAATACGCTGACCATGCCATTGCCGTCAATCCAGATGACCGCCTAGAAGCATTGGCTAAAGAGCAGGCATGGGAAATTCAAGACTGGTCGATTTAAGTATCTGTCTTTAGTTGTTTAAAAAGGCTGCTTTCGGGCAGTCTTTTTTATTTGAAAGAGATAAAATAGTGGGGCTATAGGTGGGCTGATCTTGGAAAATTAACCAAATATGCTATGTTGAACCTTGGCTAAAACTATTTTGACTATGAAAAATTAGAACATAAGCGTGGAGAAAAATATGAGTGTACGACCAAGAATGACCCACCTGTTTGAGCAACTCGGTTTAGATGCGAGTGAAGAGGCCATCGCGTTGTTTATTGTAACGCATCAGCTCAACGCACAAACCAAGATTGTTGATGCAGAGTATTGGACTGAAGCACAACGTCAGTTTTTGGCAGAAAAAATTAAATCGGACGGTGAGTGGGCCATTATTGTAGATCAGCTGAATGAATCCCTGCATGAAGATTCACTGATTCAAAAATAAACTGAGCTTAAAGAGGCTGAGCGTCGAAGCTTTGCCTCTCTTTATAAAAATAAGATAAAAGTAGAAATTTATGTCTCTCGATCATCAAGCTTTTCCTGACTCTACGTCTTTAGAACATGTCGCTTCAGTTAATCAACTAGAACAAGATCGTGCCCTGTTTGTCGGTGCGAAATATGAGTCTTACTATCAAGCTCAATTTGAAAAAATCACGCCAAAGAAACAATATGCAGGCTTTAATATTGCCGCCTTTTTCTTAGGTGTGGTCTGGTTATTTTATCGAAAAATGTACAGTTATGGCTTTATGGCCATTGGTTTGATTGTGGTCATAGGGATGGTTGAAATACTTTTGGGGATTGAAAGTTCTGGTGCAAATATTGGCTTGGCCGTAGCATTTGGAATGTTTGGGAATACCTTGTATAAGCATCATGTCGATCAGCAGATTGCCAAAATTCGCCAATTTGGAAATAGCAACGTCAATACGGAATTAGAAAATCGTGGGGGTACAAATCTCGTAGCAGGTTCGATCTTGCTGGTGATTTGGTTTGGGCTGGTTGCATTGGCTATAAGTGCTTCTTAATTCGCTCGCGCAAAATAAAAAAACCATCCTTGTGGATGGTTTTTTTATTTTGCAAAGCTTAGTTCATCATTGCAATCAGCTCTTGTACCGCACGAGATTGGGTTCTGCCCGGATGCCAAACCATACCGAGTTGACGGTTCATTTCGAACTTCACATTCAACTGCTGTAGGTCTTGGTTAATCATCGTTTTTGGAAGCACTGACCAACCCAGTCCAATCGAGGCCAACATACGAATCGACTCGAGTGGATTATTGCTCATGGTGATTTTAGGTTTCAGCCCTTGTTTTTCAAACTCTGCTAGTGTGATTTGGCTGGTATAGGTTTGTGATGCAGGCAATAAACTTGGGTATTGAATCAGGTCTTCGAGTTGTAGGTTTTGCATTTGTGCTAGCGGATGAAACGGCGCTGCTACAAAAACTAAAGGATCTTCCCAAATGGTGACGTACTGCAAACGTTCATCGAGTTTGGGTGGAAGCGTCAAAAAAGCCAATTCTAAGTCGCCAGCCAGTACTTTTTCATGCGCTTGCTCGGAGTCAACAAAGTGCACATCTAAGGTGACATTTGGAAAGCTTTGCACATAGCTACGCAAATGGCTCGGCAAGTGATGTAAACCAATATGGTGACTGGTGCCAATTTTGAGTTTGCCTTGGACCATGCCTTGTTCATGACTCAAGGTATGGTGAATGTCACCCAGTTCATTGAGCCAGTTTTTAACTTTAGGCAGCAGTGAATGTGCGGCATGCGTGGCTTGTACACCACGACCCGCAGACTCAAACAGTTTCACACCAAAATATTCTTCTAAACTATGAATACGTTTGGTTACAGCAGGTTGCGTAATGAAGAGCTGATCTGCGGCTAAAGAAATAGAGCCGGTTTCCATGACTTTTACAAAAGCTTCGAAGGCTGCAAGATTCATAAGGATAATCTAGTTATGAAAGTATAATTAAATTATAAAATAATTTTATATGAATTGCGATCTTTAAAATGAACGGGAGCTTATTGGATTTGGACTAAAATAAAAAAAGATCACTTGATGTGATCTTTTGGAGAGTTGAGAGGGCGCTTGATATAAAGGCTTAAGCGGGAATATTTTCTTCGGTGGTACGGTTCTTTTTCTCCCAAATACGTTCATGGAAAAAGAATGCGAAGGCTTGTACGGTTGGTTCTAATAAGCTGAGTGTGACCGCCATCCATAAGTTACCTGTGACAAAGTAAGCCACAATCATGGCCACGGTAATGTGCATGATGTAATAGCTTAGGGTTTTTTTGAATATGCGCTGATTGTTCGCTACAAATTTCTGAATGTTCGCCATGATAAATACCCTCTCAATAATGCCTTTCATTTGTAAATAGTAATTATTATCATTAATAAAGTCAAAATGAAATTTTGATTGCTCGTGATTGGGTTTTTGAATGCAAGGCGATGCAGTCGACTGTTTGGAATGTTTGACGTGAGAAAACAAGCTTCTGTAGATTTTATTCTTTTGTCTAGGAATAGGTCGCTGTCTTTCTATTCACATCAACGAAGCGAGCCTTAAAAAGTATTGGTCTAAATAGGGGAGATAAACCTTGCATGGCTGAGCAGGGAAATATACTGTGAGGCCTACAACAGGTTGATAAATAGGCGTATAGGGCTTGAATTAAAACCAGCGGTGAGGGCTTGTAATCAAAGGGATTGAAACAAAGAGGTATAAATTTAAAATAATTCCAAAAAGTTTTCAAATTAATAAAAATGATAAATTAGATTTATGTGAAATCGTCGCTATAATCGATTTTAATGAAAGAATTACCCAGTCCAGTGGAGTCAATCGACATGGCAGGCGAAAACCAACAAGCAAAAACATTGTATGACAAATTGTGGGATGACCACCTAGTAAAACAACGCGATGATGGCTCGGCTTTATTGTATATCGACCGTCATTTATTACATGAAGTGACTTCTCCGCAAGCCTTTGAAGGTTTACAACTTGCGGGTCGTAAACCATGGCGTTTAAGTGCGAATGTGGCAACCCCTGATCATAACGTTCCAACATCGACCAAAGAGCGTTCAGAGGGAATTGCAGGTATTGAAGATGATACTTCACGTATCCAAGTTCAGACCTTAGACGACAACTGTAAAGCTTTTAATGTGGTGCAGTTCGACATTAATGATGTGCGTCAAGGCATTGCACACGTGGTTGGGCCTGAGCAAGGTTTGACTTTACCAGGTATGACGGTGGTGTGTGGAGACTCTCATACGGCAACACATGGTGCATTTGGCTGTTTGGCGCACGGGATTGGTACATCTGAAGTGGAGCATGTATTGGCAACCCAATGCTTGGTTCAAAAGAAGATGAAAAACATGTTGGTGCGTGTTGATGGTCAATTGGGTCAGGGCGTAACACCGAAAGACGTGGTTTTAGCCATCATCGGTAAAATTGGTACTGCAGGCGGTACAGGTCATGCCATCGAGTTTGGTGGTCAAGTGTTCCGTGATATGTCGATTGAAGGTCGTATGACGGTGTGTAATATGGCGATTGAAGGCGGTGCACGTGTAGGTATGGTTGCTGTCGATGACAAAACCATTGCCTATGTCAAAGACCGTCCATATGCACCACAGGGCGCACAGTGGGATGCAGCAGTGGCTTACTGGAACACTTTACATTCGGACGCAGACGCACATTTTGACACCGTGGTGGTGTTGCAAGGTGAAGAGATTGAGCCGCAAGTGTCTTGGGGCACATCGCCTGAAATGGTGATTCCAGTTTCTCAAGCGGTACCGACTTTAGAACAAGCCAAAGATGAAGTGCAACGCAATGATTGGACGCGTGCTTATAACTACATGGGTTTAACCGCAGGTCAGGCGTTGGCAGATATTCAGTTAGACCGTGTCTTTATTGGTTCATGTACCAACTCTCGCATTGAAGATATTCGTGCCGCAGCAGAAGTGGCCAAAGGCAAAAAAGTGGCAAGTACCATTAAACAGGCGATGGTGGTCCCGGGTTCTGGTTTAGTCAAAGCGCAAGCAGAAGCTGAAGGCTTAGACAAAGTTTTGATTGAAGCGGGCTTTGAATGGCGTGAGCCAGGTTGTTCAATGTGTTTAGCCATGAATGCAGACAAATTACAACCCGGTGAGCACTGTGCATCGACCTCTAACCGTAACTTTGAAGGTCGCCAGGGCAATGGCGGGCGTACGCATTTGGTGAGCCCAGCAATGGCAGCCGCAGCAGCGATTGCAGGTCACTTTGTCGATGTGCGTTCATTTTAATTCGGGCTTGGGAGCATAGACATGAAAAAATATACCGTTGAACAGGGTATCGTTGCACCTTTAGACCGTGCCAATGTCGATACAGACTTGATCATTCCAAAACAGTTTTTGAAATCCATTAAGCGCACGGGTTTTGGTGAAAACTTATTTGATGAGTTGCGTTATTTAGATGAAGGTTTTTTGGGACAAGACAATTCCAAACGTCCTAAAAACCCTGATTTTGCATTGAATCAGCCACGTTACCAAGGTGCAAGCATCTTAATTTCTCGTGCGAACTTTGGTTGTGGTTCAAGCCGCGAACATGCGCCGTGGGCATTGGAAGAATATGGTTTCCGTACTGTGATTGCGCCCAGCTATGCCGACATTTTCTTTAATAATAGTTTCAAAAATGGCATGTTGCCTGTGATTTTGTCTGAAGAAATTGTTGATCAACTTTTCAAAGAATGTGCAGCAACAGAAGGTTATCAGCTAACGATTGATTTGGACGTGCAAGAAGTGCGTACACCATCGGGTGAAGCCTTCACATTTGAAGTTGATCCGTTTCGTAAGCACTGTTTGTTAAATGGTTTGGATGATATTGGGTTAACTTTACAGGTTGCAGATGACATCAAAGCCTATGAAGAAAAGACCAAAGCATCACGTCCGTGGGTGTTTGCTGAAATTCATGCTTAATTGAAAATTCGATGCATCTAGTGCTTGGGGCCATCTCTTGTTAATATCGAGCAAAAGAATTTCAAACGTTTTGCTACTGGTAAAGGTTGGGCTTGAACAATGGTGACGAGTTACAGTCGTATCGCTCTACTGGCGTTGGTGGGAACATTAACTGCCTGCCAAAGCATGAATACGGCAAGCATAAAGCGGATTCAGGATACCCCAGCGAGTAAAAATAATGCACAGCTTTACTGTACTGGTACAGTGAACTGCGAATTTGAACGATGGAATCAGATCAAAATTGTGAATGCCGACAATCATCGTGTCAGCCGTGAGGCCATTCGAGAGAAGGTCGTGCGTCTAAAACGAGATGATTTGAATGAAGCGAATGCCTTGTTTCTGTCAGTGCCAGCGGGGCAACATGAACTGGTGATTCGCTTCTATCCCGTTTCGGTCGATCGCGCTGAAACGCTGCATGTCATTCATCGTTTTAAGCCTGCGGAACGCTACACCTTTAGGATGTTCCGTGCGCGCAGTCGACATCAGGGAAGTTTGTTGAATATGTCTGCACCTGACCCTTTATGTGTCGATTTAAAGCAAAACCAAAGAACAATTCGTCGTTTTTGCAAACCTTACAATGTCTTAAATGGCTTGGGCGAGTTTGTAGAACAAAAACTTTAATCGTGTGAGTCAGAACTCACCAACAATGGAATATTTCATGTCTAAACATATTTTGATTTTGGCTGGTGACGGCATTGGTCCTGAAATTGTAAAAGCCGCAGAACAGGTACTTACACGAGTCAATGATCAATTCAATTTAGGTTTAACGTGGGAACAGGGCCTACTCGGTGGGGCTGCCATAGATGCACACGGTTCACCTTATCCAGATGTGACCGCAGCACAAGCTAAAAATGCAGATGCAATTTTACTTGGTGCGGTAGGTGGTCCGAAGTGGGACAACATTGAGCGTTCGATCCGTCCAGAGCGTGGTTTGTTAAAAATTCGTAGTGAATTGAATTTATTCGCGAACTTACGTCCAGCTATTTTGTATCCGCAATTGGCAGATGCATCAAGCTTAAAGCCTGAAATTGTAGCAGGTCTTGATATTCTTATCGTTCGTGAATTAACTGGCGGGATTTATTTCGGTCAGCCACGGGGGATTCGTGAACTTGAGAATGGTGAAAAACAAGGTTTTAACACCGACGTTTATGCTGAGTCTGAAATTAAGCGTATTGCGAAAGTGGCTTTTGAAATGGCCAGTTTACGTGGTGGTAAAGTTTGTTCTGTTGATAAAGCCAACGTCCTTGAAGTGACGGAGCTTTGGAAGCAAACCGTAACGGCGATGAAAGAAGCTGACTATCCAAACATTAACTTATCGCATATGTATGTCGATAATGCTGCAATGCAATTGGTGCGCGCGCCTAAACAGTTTGACGTGATTGTGACAGGTAACTTATTTGGTGACATCTTGTCTGATGAAGCCGCGATGTTGACAGGTTCAATTGGGATGTTGCCATCAGCATCCTTAGATGAAAATGCGAAAGGGATGTATGAGCCATGCCATGGTTCGGCGCCTGATATCGCAGGACAAAATATTGCCAACCCATTAGCCACTATTCTTTCAGTGGCTATGATGTTGCGTTATACCTTCCGTGAAGAAGCTGCTGCTCAAGCGATTGAAGATGCAGTAGGCAATGTCCTAGATCAAGGCTTGCGTACCGCTGATATCATGTCTGAAGGCATGAGCAAAGTAGGTACTGCGGAAATGGGGCAGGCGGTTGTGGCTGCACTGAACTAAGCCAAAAATAATTTGAAAACGCAGCCATCCGCTGCGTTTTTTTATGCTCAAGATTTAATAACCTTTGCAAGCTTTACCCCGATATTGAATTGATTGCGCAATATTATCTTTTAACCAGAAGTGGACTTGGCACTCTAACTGAACATCATAAAAAGGTGTATGTGTGGGAATAGGAATTGCACCGACACTGCTGTCGCTACGCATAGTGGGCATAGGGGTTGGAATTTGAATCCGTCTGACAATGGTATAACTCAGTTGGTTTGGTGTTTGAATCGGCGCACCTAAGGTTTCATAACCGAGTTTACGTAAGTTGAGTTCGCGCCGAATGCTCGATACATCTTGGCCGATATATTGTTCTAAATAGTCAGGGAGCGCAATTTTAGTGGGTGAAACGACGGTCTGGTGTTGCGCTGGAGAGCTGCTGCAAGCTTGAAGGAGTAGAAAGCAGATGGAAATAAAGAAACTGACAATAAAGGGCTTCATGATCATCCCCTAAGCAGAGAAAGACCCTTTTAGTATTGTATATCTGAACGTTCGTTTGAGTATGTTTCGAGTAATTTGAGATAAACGGTATATAGGCGGCTTACCATAACGCAGCCGTTAACACGCTTTGCCGATGTAGTGAATAGATTCCACAAGATCATCATGCAGTCTGAACTCAATTTTGCATTTCATTTCAATATTCAGGCTACCGCTGGAAGGTGTCGGAATGGGCGCCCCCATACTGACACTGGTTCCAAGGTTGGGGTTCTCATCGGAATAGGCATATTACGTAACAGAGTGTAGGTCAGTTTCTCAGGGGGATGTACAGGAGCACCGAGCACTTTATAGCCCATGCTATTGAGGTTGAGTTGATTTTGAACTTGATCTGACGATTGTCCGATATAGTGTTGTAAGGTTTGCTTGAGCTGAGTTTGGCTTGTTGTGGCGCAAGCAACACAGAGTATTGGGAACAGTAAAATTGCTCGCTTCATTGAAGTCATTTTCATTATTGTTTAGGCGTATTAAGTTGTTATCGCATTGAATTATAGTTTGATTATTGGTTTAAATATAGTCGATTTATAATATTTAGTCTGAGCACAGATATTAAAAAAGCCACTTAAAAAGTGGCTTTTTCGCTTCGCTAAAACTTAGCGCGCACGATAAGTGATACGACCCTTAGACAAATCATAAGGTGTCATTTCTACTTTAACACTGTCGCCAGTCAAAATACGAATATAGTGTTTACGCATTTTACCAGAGATGTGAGCAATCACTTCATGACCGTTTTCTAAACGTACACGAAACATAGTATTAGGAAGCGTCTCGGTGACAACGCCTTCGAACTCGATGAGTTCCTCTTTATTGGCCATAGCCTACCTGAATGAATAAATTGGAAAGGCGCAAATTATAGTCAATTTTTTTGCATAAAACAAGGCGGAATGGGCGGTTGCCTGATCATCTGTCAGTAAAATAAGCGAACAAGAGGAATAAATATTTTCAACAAAAAAACTGTATAAGTTGTTGTCAGTTCGGTCAATCGCAGTTAATCTAATTTTAATGTTTTATGTATAAATGAAGAACATACAAGGAAGGTTCTAGCGTGGGT
This sequence comes from Acinetobacter sp. MF4642, assembly GCF_002018925.1. NCBI lineage: Bacteria > Pseudomonadati > Pseudomonadota > Gammaproteobacteria > Moraxellales > Moraxellaceae > Acinetobacter > Acinetobacter sp. MF4642. Next base: position 127,215 of record NZ_MVON01000003.1, on the reverse strand, counting down.
CAGCTAACGGATGCATCGGTTGTATTGCGATTAGGCTACCAAGCGATTCGTCGTTCAGGGTTGCCAACAGAAGAAATTTTAACAAAGGCTGGTGTTGCATTAAATCAGATGGAAACCAATGAGCGTACGCCTTTGAGCGCACAATACGCTTTTTGGGTGGCGGCAGAAGAGGTGAGCCGAGATCCAGACATCGGTCTACATTTGGGTGAAAATCTGCCTTTATACCGTGGCCAAGTGATTGAGCATTTGTTTATTTCATCGGAAAACTTTGGTGAGGGTTTGAAACGCGCTTTGGCTTATCAGCGATTGATCAGTGATGCCTTTCATGCCAAGTTGGTGGTTGAAGATGACCGTTGTTATTTGACCAATGGGGAACAACCTTGGGCTGAAAATTTAGTCAATCGACATTTTTCTGAATGTGCGATGTCCGGTATTTTGCGGTTCTTTAAATTTATTACTGAAGGGCGCTTTGAACCGATCTATATTGATTTTAACTTCAGTAAAGGCGCGTTTGATGATGAGTATTTCCGCGTATATGAGTGCCCTGTTAGTCTAGGGCAAAAAGAAACTCGCTTATATTTTGACCCAAGTATTTTGGCTTATCCGTTGTGGCAGGCGGAACCTGAATTATTGCAACTGCATGAGCAGTTAGCGATTGAAAAACTTCAAGAATTAGCCCGCTATGATTTGGTGGGTGAAGTGCGTCGCGCGATAGGTTCAACCCTAGAAAGTGGCGAAACCACACTTGAAACAGTGGCTTCACAGCTCAGTATTACCCCAAGGCGTTTACGTACACAACTTAGTGAGGCGAATACCAGCTTCCAGCAAATTTTGTCCGATTATCGCTGCCGTTTGGCGAAAAAACTTTTGGCCAATACTGCTGAAAGTGTAGAGCGTATCGTGTATTTGACCGGCTTTTCTGAGCCAAGTACCTTCTATCGTGCATTTAAACGCTGGACCAATGAAACCCCAGTGGAATATCGCAAGCGTAAGCAGCGTTAAGAAATCCCTCCTAACCTCCCTTTATAAAAGGGAGGAATTTCTCCCCCTCCTTTGAAAAAGCCGGCTAGGTGGAGGATCCAAAAATAAATTATTCAGGCATATTTAGCCAGTGCGGCCCAAGCGGCTGCTTAGGTAGCTCAAACTGCGCTGGATAGTCGGCATGAATGAAATACAACCCATCAGGAGGGGCAGTAATACCTGCGGCTTTACGGTCTTCTGCTGCGAAAATAGCCTCAATATGCTCGACTTCATACATACCTTGACCAATTTCCAGTAAGCAGCCCATGATATTACGGACCATATGGTGCAAGAAGCCATCAGCCTGAATGTCGAGGACCAAATATGGACCATGTTGAATCAAGCGACAATGGCTGACATGGCGCACAGGTTGATTGGATTGGCATGCGGCTGCACGGAAGCTTTCAAAGTTATGCGTGCCTTCGAACTTTTGCGCAGCTTGCATCATCTTCGGTACATCTAGCGCATAATAAGCGTGTGTGACTTGTTTATGCATAAGAGCAGGACGTTGCGGGTGGTTATAAACGACATAGCGATAACGACGTGCCTGCGCTTTGAAGCGTGCATGAAAGTCTTGATCCATCGCTTTGATCCACTGGATCGAAATATCTTTTGGCAGTTGGCTGTTGCTGCCCATTAACCAACCGCGCTCTGAACGAAGTGCCGAGCTATCAAAATGCGCCACCATATTGGTGGCATGGACGCCCGCATCGGTACGACCTGCACCATGTAAGCTAATCGGTTCATTGGCAATTTTAGAGAGTACTTTTTCAATCGTCTCTTGTACGCTGATCACACCTGTTTGCTGGGTTTGCCAACCACGATAGTGTGTTCCACAAAACTCAATGCCGATCGCAAAACGTTGCATATGTACCTCAAATTAACCCAAATCATGCCAATGGCTGAAGCGTGCTTCAGCGCTGGGGTATTGTAAATACATTTTGAGGGCTTTGGCATACAGATCTGCATGCCCAAGGCAATCACTGACAATTATTTTGGCTTGGGTTGTCCACGCGGCAACTGCATAGCGTTGATCAGTACGGCCGAAAGGGACTTGGGTGCTTAAGATAACAATACAGCCTTGCGCGTAAAATTCATCGAAAAGTGCTATCAACTCGGCATTCACAGCTAAATTACCCGTTCCAAAACCTTGCAAAATGAGGAAATGTGGTGGGGCTGTAAGCAGGTTTTTCAAATTCTGCAATTGTTGAGCTAAGGCAACAGGTTGCATCATCAGATTGAGGCAATTGAACTGGCGAGATTGTTCTACATCACCTGTTTGTACTATGTGTTTTTTTAAGCTATGTGGAATCGGCTGTTCAGCCATGACGCCTGTAAAAGCATCCAGTTCTGTGGTATGTCGTTTTAACGCGGTTTGCGCATGCAATACCTGTTGATGAAAAGCCAGATACACGCCAACAGGATGTTTCACCACGGCATCTAAGGCAAAATTCAAATTACTGATCGCATCGCTAAATTCACGCGTATCTGTGCCTTGTACATTAAGCAATGGATATTGGCTACCTGTGAAAACCACACGTGCGGAATCTGCAATAAAGTGTGCCGCGACAGCACTGGCATAGCTTAAGGTATCTGTGCCATGAATCACGACAAAATGCTGGAATTGTTGCAGTTGCAATTGTTGAATCTGCTGAATCAGCAATAACCAGTCTGCAGCCGTACAGGCGCTACTGTCTTTAATGACAGGTGCAATAAAACATTCTATGTCGAGATGAATGGGCAACACATGTGTGAGCTTGGGAATAAAGTCTTCGGCAGGCATTGGTTGTAAGGGTTCGCCAATACAGCCAAAGGTTCCACCCATATAGATAAGCGCAATTTTTTTCATTATAAAAAAAGCAGTCGGTGATGACTGCTTTAGTTTAAAACGAAATGGCTTAGGATGCTATGCGACTCAGTAACTGTTCTACTTGCTGACGTTGTTCCGTAGAGTAATTTGGTTCTTGTTCAACCAAAATTTCGCGTGCAGCTTCGAAAGCGCCAAGTTGAATGTATTGCTCAGCCAATTCAAGGTTTAAGTGTATTTCATTGACTTCGTTCAGTTGAGGGAAAGACTGCACCAGAGGATCGCTTTGATCTGTCGTATTGGCAGGTGCAGTAGACTCTAGACTAAAACTGAGGTTTGGCGTAATAACTGCTGGTGTTTCTTCTACTATCGCTTCACTTGGACTAACCGTATCGAAAGAAAAAGCAGGGATATCTTTTGCAGCTTCGGCTGTGGATTCGCTTGAAAAATCAAATGTAAATTCAGGACGCTCATCTACGGCAGGCGGCGAAATTTCTGCTTCTGGCGTTGTTGTCGGCGCTGTGTCGAGATTGAATGAAAAATCTAAAGGTTGGATGTCGGCTGCAGCAGTTTCTGCTGGTTGAGCCGGCGTGCTTTCTAAAGAGAGTGAACCGAAATCGAGCGGTTTAAGTTCTTCAGCAGGTTTGGCTGGTTCTGCCGTTGGCGTATTTAAACTAGAAATATCAAAATCTAAGCTTTGAACTTCGATGCTCGGTTCAGGTTGAGCTGTTGTTGTGGTGGTAAATGCTGAGGTATCAAAATCAAGCGGTTTAATGTCTTGAACCGGTTCAACAACAGAAGCCTGCACAGGAGCGGGCGCAGGATTATTTGATGACATCAGGGCATCAAAGTCCGCAGTATTGGTTGCTTCTACAGGTTTTGGTGCAGATGGCGTAATTTCAGTTGGTTTAAACTCAATCGTGTCACGGCTATTTTGATGTAATTGATCGTAATCCGATTTTTTGGCTTCTGCTTGCGCCAAAATATCATCCAGTTCTAAAGAACGTAAATGATTCAGCAATTGGCTAATGGCAAACTCATCTTTTTGGAGCAAGTGAATATTGAGCAGCAGTAAATATAATTCGTGTTGTGAATTGTCTTTATTTAGGGCTTGGTTGATTTGTGCTTCAGCTGAGAAGAAATTGCGGTCGCGAATTTGACCTTCAATTCTATTACGTAGATCTGTGGCGAGTGGTGTCGTGGCTTTTTTAGCAACAACATCTTCAATGACTTGAGTTTGTTGCGGGGATTTTTTAGACGAACTGGTTTTTTTGGCTTTGTTTTTTGCAACAACCGCTTTTTGAGTTTTTGGTTCTGCTTCTTTACTCGCCTCACGCTTTTTTAAGACTATGGCAACAACCAATAGTAAGATAAATGGAATCACATAAATAAGCATGTTTTACCCCTTTTGAACTTGTCTTTGTGCAAGTTCATCCAAAATCAAATAATCAAAATAACACTTTAGTGTGTTGGCTTTTTCTCAGTTTGTTGTGCTTTCAATTGTTGTTGCAATTGTGCAAGACGAGCGTTTAGTAATTGAATTCTCTGATCTTTCTGATTAAGTGCCACTTCTAATTGTGTTACGTTTCTCTGTAATTTAACGGTTTTTTCACGGGATGTCATAACTTTTAATGACAACTCGTTTGATGTTTGATTCTTTTGTGTCGACTTCTTGGCAGAACCGTGGCTTGAATCTTGCTCTTTCTCTGCCACCAAACTCATCTCGGCTTGATTGAGGCGGTATTTCGCCTTGCCAGATTGCTGTGAGCTCTGTTTTGGAAGTGATGAAACGGAGACTTTTTGTTCTGATTTTGCTGTTTGTAGACCTGTTAAATTGAGGTTGGCACCACGACGTAAGCGATTTACGTCACCTTGAATAAAGGCATGTTCATTCTTGGCTTTAATTTGTTGCATGACTTCACCGACAGGACGGTTTTCATCAGCAGCAATGCGCGATGCAATGCCCCAGAGAGATTCATTTGACCGAACTACATGGGCACTTTGAGGTGCGGCTTGGCGTGCAGTAGTTGCAGGGGCAGCAGGTATTGTTTTTGCTGTCGATGGACTAGCTTGAGGGCTAGCCTGTGCTGAAATTGGCGCATCTGATTTTTGAACTGAATCGGCATACTTTTGCACTAACGGATCTGCCGATTTTTTCGCTTGAGTAATCGGTTCAGCACGTGGAGTTGATGTTTGAGCAGCTGCTGCAATTTGTGTAGACGCTACTGAAATAACTTGCGTTGGCGCTGTAATAGCGGTCGCACTCATGCTTGGTGGGGTATGGTTATTGAGTTTGAGTGGTGTCGTGTTTGTCGTCGGCGCAGCTGTTGTTTTTAAGCTATTGAATTGTGTGCTAACAGGTAAGTTCAGCGCAATATCTTTTTCGTTGACAATCACCACCGGTTTTAAGGCTTTTTCATTATTATTCGTACGGGCTTGAAGTGCTGCCGAGCGTTTATTGGCTGTTTTAATATGTTGTAGCCGTGCCGCATTGCCTTCTTTGATTTTGACGACAATGTTCAGTTCCGCTTCAGTTAAAGGGCGTGAAGAAGTAATCGTAATCACACCTGTACTGGCGCTGGTACGACGGGTAAAAAAGTTCAGATTACTGGGCGGCTGATGCATGACACCAAGAGACATTAAATCTTCTGCGCTGGCTAGACTGGCTTGAATCGGAGCATTCGGATCGGCATCGTGAAAGTTCAATTCTGCATACAATAGCTCCCCAGGTGCAGATTGAATTTGAATAGGATCGACAATGATCGCATTCACATTTTGCGAAGCAATAATGGCTAAAATGGCTATCTTTAATTTGTTATTTACGGTCATCTTAATCTTTAGCTCGGTCACAGATCGCAAAGCGAAAATTATAGATTAGCGAGTTGTGTGTTATTTGTAAAACGTTAACATCAGGGTTACAAAAAAAAGCCGATCAAGTGTGATCGGCTTAATACTTTAGCGGGTAAATGCTTAAGTATTTTTGTAGTCAATCAGGATACGGAGCATACGACGTAAGGGTTCCGCAGCACCCCAAAGCAATTGATCACCGACAGTGAAAGCACCTAAGTACTCTTTGCCCATATTTAATTTGCGTAGACGACCAACAGGAACAGTTAACGTGCCCGTTACAGCCACAGGTGTTAAGTCAGTCATAGACGCTTCACGGGTATTTGGAACCACTTTTGCCCATTGGTTTGCGCTACGTAACATATCTTCGATTTCATCGAGAGGCACGTCTTTCTTCAGCTTTAATGTTAAAGCTTGAGAGTGACAACGCATCGCACCAATACGCACACAATGACCGTCAATCGGAACGATTTGCTGGTTGCCCAAGATCTTGTTGGTTTCAACTTGACCTTTCCATTCTTCTTTCGACTGACCGCTGTCTAATTGTTTGTCGATATAAGGAATGAGTGAGCCTGCTAATGGCACGCCAAAGTTTGCTGAAGGGAAACCTTCGCCACGTTGTAATTCCGCAATTTTAGAGTCGATATCTAGAATTGGAGAGCGTGGGTCATCTAACAAATCTTTGGTGTTGTTGTACAAATAGCCCATACCAGAGATGAGTTCACGCATATTTTGCGCACCAGCACCCGATGCTGCTTGATAAGTCATCGAGGTTGCCCATTCCACTAAATTGTTTTGGAATAAACCACCTAAGCCCATCAGCATCAGTGAAACTGTACAGTTACCGCCCACGAATGTTTTGGTGCCATTCACTAAACCATCTTTAATCACGTTCATGTTGACAGGGTCAAGCACGATAATGGCTTCATCTTCCATACGAAGTGTAGATGCCGCATCAATCCAATAGCCTGTCCAGTTTTCTGCTTTGAGCTTCGGGAAAACTTCTGAGGTATAGTCGCCACCTTGGCAGGTAATAATGACATCCATTTGCTTCAGACTGTTAATGTCTGATGCATCCATAAGTGCTGGGGCAGTTTTACCGCCAAACGCAGGCGCTTCACCGCCTGCATTACTGGTAGAGAAATAAAATGGCTCAAAATGAGCAAAATCATTCTCTTCAACCATACGTTGCATAAGGACGGAACCAACCATCCCGCGCCAACCGACCAGACCTACTTTCATGTCACTTTGCCTCGGTGCGTTAAAAATTAAAAGGGGATTCGAGTGTATCAAAAGAGCGCTTAACTGCAAGCACTACACAATGAAAACAGCAATTATATTGTGCAATATATCTTGTTTATGTTACATGCAAAATTGATATTAATTTATGAATCTACAAAAAATTAAGAATATAAGAGTGGGTATCTATGATTTGGGTTGAGTTGCTGGCATGTGTTGTGATTTGGTTGAGCTTCTGGTCACTGATTCCACGAGATGAATGGTGGTTTCGAGGCGCAGATTTTCCACGCTTGCAGATTTTGGCATTGGGATTGATTGCATTTAGCTTGATGTTGTTTTGGGATGCACATTGGGATTGGGGGCGTGAAGTCATTTTTCTGGGGTTAATTGCGGCAGTAGCCTATCAACTCAAAATGGTGTTGCCTTATACTTTTATGTGGAAAAAGCAGGTTAAAACGGTTGCCAAAACAGAGTTACAGCCAGAACGTCAGATTTCTTTAATTGTGTCGAATGTACTAACGCCCAATACTCAATATCACTTATTACTGCAACAGATTCGTCAGCATCAACCGGATTTGATTTTGACTTTAGAGTCGGATGCACATTGGGAACAAGCCTTGAGTGTACTGGAAGATGACTATCCCTATCGGGTTGCAGTGCCTTTGGATAATCTGTATGGCATGCATTTGTATAGTCGTTTAGCGCTTGAAGATATTGAAGTTAAGTTTATTTTGAGCGATGAAATTCCTTCGATTCATGCCACAGTCATCTTAAGGTCAGGACAGCCAGTGCAACTGTACTGCTTACACCCGAAACCACCAAGTCCGACCGAAGCCAAAGACTCTACTTTACGTGATGCTGAATTATTAATAGTTGGTGATCAGATTAAAGATTTGGATGAAAGTTGCATTGTGATGGGGGATTTGAATGATGTGGCGTGGTCGCGTACGACACGACTTTTTCAACGGATCAGTGGGCTGCTAGACCCCCGAGTCGGACGACATTTTGTCAATACTTTTCATGCCGACTATCCCTTACTGCGCTGGTCATTGGATCATGTCTTTCACAGTACGGATTTTGCCTTAGTGCAGATGCAGCGTTTAGCACATATTGGTTCAGATCATTTCCCTGTATATGTGGTGCTTCAAACTGGTCGGGTGTTTGAGCAAGTACAAGAAGAGCTGGAACAAACCGAAGCCGATGAGCAAGAAGCGCAGGAGGCGATTGAAGATGGAATTGAGAAGGCGGAACGAGAAGGTAAGCAGGTTACAGATAAAATTGCCAAAGATTACCAGTAAACATACGGGGTGCTCGGATTTCATCAGTGTAGGATATGGCTTACAGGGATTTGGGAATCTGACGAATGGTTAGTCATTTGGTATCCCCGTATTCTAGTCTCATCAGCAAATGGAGTGGGAATGGATCATCCCAGTATGGAAGTTGAAGCTGATGGAAATCATCATGGATATGATGTAGGTATGGAATGCCACCGAATAAAACAAGAATAACGTTGAAAGCACAACCTCATGTACCCGAGTTTTGCAGGACGCAGAACTCGGGTTCTACTTTTTAAGCAGCTCTTTTTTGTTAAGAATAAATCTTGTCATAGCCTGCAGGGCGAGTTTTGAAGCGACGGTGGAACCACATATATTGAGTCGGAGCAATGCGGAGTTGATTTTCAATAATTTGATTTACTCGTGTCGCATCATCGACTTCATCTTCACTGGGTAAGTTTTCGACCGCAGGTTCAATCAATACTTTGTATTGTGGGTTTTTAATGTCCCCATCTCGATAAAAATACAGAGGGATGGCAGCAGCCTTGGTCATTTTCAATAAACGACGGTGTGCTGTAACTGTCGCTGCGGGAACGCCAAAAAATGGTGCCATAACACCTTGTTTTAAACCAAAGTCTTGATCTGGACTATACCAAATGGCATGGCCATTTTTTAAGTTGCGAACCAAACCACGCATGTCATCATGATCAATTTGATGTGCATAAATGGTGGCGCGGCAGCGGTAGATGAGCATATCCAGCAGTGGATTATTTTGTGGGCGATACACTACATCCGGTTCAAAATACTGTGCGCATAGATAACCACCCGCATCGAGCAAAGTAGAGTGGGTTCCTAAAAGCAGTGCACCTTTACCTTCTGCTTGTGCTTTTTGAATATGTTCTAAGCCTTCAATACTGACACGGCCAGTAAACCACTTTGGGCTATACCACGCATTCAGCGTTTCAAATACGCCCAGCATTTGATCGACAAAAACCAGACGCGCATTTTCAAGGACTTCTTGGGCCGACCATTCAGGGAAACACACTTCCAGATTACGAACGGTAGTTTTACGCCGCGACTTCAGATATTTAAAACTGAGATTGCCTAAGAGGGTTGCCAGTCGGTGTTGAATTGTCCATGGAAGAATCGCCAATATCATGAGAAAGACGATACCAATCCAAATGCCCCAATATTTGGGATGTAGAAAAGACCACTGAAATTCACCGGGTTGATAGTCTGGCTTCGAACTCATAAATTGCGATAAAGGCTAAAAAAGAATGTTTCGAGTTTAGCATGAAGCAAGAATGAAGGGTCAATGTTCAGAATCAACCCGATGTCGGCACTCTTCAAATGTGATGTTATACAGGCTTGGATGATGTAGACGAACGCACCCAAATGCAAATGGAAGCGATGGACATCTTCTCGATGGTGGTGGGCACCCTCAGCTGAGCTCCATAAAAAAACTCCGCGTGATGCGGAGTTTTTTTATGGAGCTCATGGAAAATTATTTGGTTAAATTTTCCAGTTCTTCCCAACGTTCCAGTTTTTCCAGCAATAGCTCATCAATTTCAGTCAAACGATTTGACAACGTCATAGCCTTGTCTGCATCTGAAATAAATAATGAACCATCTGCGAGTAATGCATTGATTTCAGCTTGCTCTTTTTCCAGCGCTTCCATTTCGGCAGGTAGTTGTTCAAGCGCACGCTGATCTTTATAGCTTAATTTGGCTTTTTTAGGCGCAGCATCTGCTTTTGCAAGTGCTTTTTTCACATCACTTTTTTGATCGACGACTTTGTCATCTGGACGCTGTTCAAGATAATCTTGATAACCACCAATGTATTCATCAATATGCCCTTTACCATCAAACACCCAAGTTGATGTGACGACATTGTCCATAAAGGCACGGTCATGCGAGATCAACAACAATGTACCTTTGTAGCCACCGAGCATTTCTTCAAGAAGCTCTAAAGTCACCATATCTAAGTCATTGGTCGGCTCATCCATCACGATTAAGTTGGATGGCTTAAGCAATAATTTTGCAAGTAAGATACGGTTACGCTCACCACCTGAAAGGGCTTTGACTGGTGTGCGCGCACGTTCTGGTGAGAACAAGAAATCTTGTAAATAGCTGTAGATGTGGCGACGGTTACCATTGACATCGACAAAATCTGAACCTTCAGAGACGTTATCTTTCACTGATTTTTCAAGATCAAGTGCATTACGTAATTGGTCAAAATAAGCCACTTCAAGCTGTGTACCTGTTTTGACTGATCCGCGATGCTCAATCTCACCCAAAATAGCTTTGATGAGCGTAGTTTTACCGACACCGTTGTCACCGACGAGACCAATACGATCGCCACGAAGCACCAATGCAGAGAAGTCTTTGATAATAGGTTCTTGATTGCCAAAAGCCACACTGAGATGTTCAATATCGAAGACCAATTTACCTGAGCGATTGGCATCTTGCGTTGCCATGCTGACTTTGCCTTGTTGTGAACGGCGTGCTTTAGATTGTTCACGTAATTCTTTTAGGGCGCGAACACGACCTTCGTTACGGGTACGACGAGCTTTAATCCCTTGGCGAATCCATACTTCTTCTTCAGCTAAGCGCTTATCAAAAAGAGCATTTTGCTTTTCTTCTGCTTCCATCTGCATTGCTTTTAGTTCGAGGTAGCGTGAATAGTTACCCTCGTAACTGCGCAAAGTGCCACGGTCGAGCTCTACAATACGAGTTGCAATACTGTCAACAAATGAACGGTCATGCGAGATGAACAGTAAAGTTAAATTATTTTGATCGAGTAGAAATTTTTCTAACCATTCAATACTTTCAACGTCCAAATGGTTGGTTGGTTCGTCCAGTAATAGTACATCGGGTTGGGTGAGGAGTGCACGAGCAAGCAGCACACGACGCTTACGACCACCCGATAAATCAGCCAAATCAGCATCTGGGTCTAGGCCCATTTTGCTTAAAATGGAATTGACTTTGGTTTCTAAAGCCCAGCCATCTAACATATCCATTTTATGTTGCAAGTTACCCATACGGTCGCATGCATCCATATCACCCAATACACAAGCATCACTGGCTTCATGATAGGCTCTGAGCACATCTGCGGCTTCACCCGCGCCGTCTGCCACGATATCCGCCACTTTACCCGAGTCCATCGGGACGTCTTGCGCCAACATGGAAATGGTGATGCCATTTTGTAGAGAAACTTCACCAGAATCGGGTAATAAACTTCCCTCGATCAGTTTAAGTAAAGTAGACTTACCTTCACCATTACGACCAATTAAACACACTCGTTCACCGCGCTCCAATGAAAAGTTCGCGCCGTCGAGCAAGGCAGGTCCACCAAACGCAAGTTGGACATCCCTTAAAGTAATATAGGCCATAATGTTTCCTGAAAAATCTCAAATGAGGACTTGAAGTGTCTAAACAACAAAATATTGATAATCAAGCGCCATTGTCCGCACCCATTGAAGATTTGCAAGTCCGAATTGCATTTTTAGATGATTTAGTTGAACAACTCAATGAACAATTAGTGATTCAAGGGCTGGAAATTGCTGATTTAAAAAAACAAATGCAAATTTTGTATCAACGTGTTGAATCTTCAGATTTGTCTGATGGAATTGCGACATTTGACCCGATGGCCGATCGTCCACCACATTATTAAGTTCATTTGCTGTCTTGGTCCAAAAAAATCCTGTGATGTAGGGTGAAGATATTGCTGCGTCTTCTCTATTTTTTTATTTTACCCAACTCAAAGCCCCATTTGACTGACGAAATCATTTGACCTTTGATGTAGTTCCTACTCTAATACCCGCTTTCTGGTGCATCCCATAAAAACTGTCCTATGACTCAAAAAGTTGTTCTTCTTGACCTTGAAAATAATGTTCCGACTGCCAAATTGTTGCGCGAGATTGTGGAGCATTATCCGACTTTGTATTTGTTTCATTGCCAAGGTCAATTTGAGTATGCATTGCAAGATTTGACGGAACTGGCTGCTTGGATCAGTAGTGGTCAAGTGGTGATTTTAGACACGCCCAAAGCTGAGCAAAAAGAGTTCGAATACGCCGTGGTGGTGGGGCAGTTAATGGCTTTGCTAGAGCCAGAGACGCAGGTTGAAATTATCTCTGCGGTCAATACAGCAGAAATACTTTTGGACTTAATGCAATCTTCGGATATTCAGAGCAATTTGATCCTCATTCAGTCTGAAGCGTTACCCAGTCAACGTCATCTTCCCAGTTTAGACAGCATCAAAAATCAGCCTTATTTAAAAATGGTCAAAAAATATTGTGATGCTTTGGGGAAAATGTCAGGTAAGCCGAACACATTAGACGGTCTAAAAAATTCAATAAGTAATATTTTGCAACTCGTACCTGAAAAGACGCAGCGGGTAGTGGGGATGTTGATTAATCTCAAAATCATCAAACGCTATGATGAGCAGATTCGCTTTCGTAAAAAAGTGTTGAAGCAGTGGTTGGCACTGAATTTAGATGAACAAGACCCAATTACACAGCCGCAAAGCATGCAGCAAGCGCTACAGCAACTGCAAAAAGACAGTGTCGTAGATGTGCTTGAACCAACTGTAGATACGCAGTCTGCGCAACAAGAGTTGTTTAAAAACTTTGCACAGATTGACCCTGTACAGCTTGAGGTTGCACAAAAACTGCGCGAGTTAAAAACCAATAAACCCAAAGATATCTATGCACTCCGTGATTTGCTTGAGCAAATGTTTCCGAAGTCAGATGTGCGTATGTTGCTGAAAGAGTTACTCGATAAAGGCTATATTTACTGGAATGGACATGAAGTTCTATATAGTCATGAAATGTTCTTAAATTAATTTTATCGTTCAAACTTGCGTTTTATATTGTGCTTATGCAACTCTAATAAAGGAATAAAAAGGTTGTGCTATGGAAAATACTGGAATTTGGGTTGTCGGATTTATCATCTTATTCATCCTCGGCTCGATTTTTGGACTTCGTGTAAGTCCAAGAGAGAAAGCTTTGGGTGAAATGCGTGATAAAGCGCGCAAGATGGGTTTACACCCGCGGTTAGTCGCAGCACCTGACTGGACGAAAATACCGATGGCTTCGGAAAACCGTGCCAGCATGGTGGCGTACTACAGTGTACTGATTCCAGAAGCACGCCTACCTTTAATGCGCGCTCGCGTTGTTGATCAACAGCTTGAACTCATTACAGGTGATGACAAGTTTAAACATTTACCCATTGAATTAAAGGGTATTTATGCTATTGATATGCAAGCAAACTGCGTGGGACTCTATTGGGATGAGCATTCTGACTTAAGAGCAACCCAGTTAGATGCCATGAAAGCATATTTACAGTCTTTGGCTGAACTTTAATTTTACAGACCCATTGAAACAGGATTAACGGTTAATATGGCGAAAGCTCCTCGGTCCACATCCAAAAGTACTACAGCAGATTCTCCTGAGGCTGGGAAAAAGCGTGCTTTAGTGATTGTGGAGTCGCCTGCAAAAGCGAAAACAATCAATAAATATTTAGGCTCGAATTACATTGTGAAGTCGTCTGTGGGTCACGTGCGTGATTTACCTACAGGTGGTTCCAGTAAGACTGCAGAAAAGAAGCCAGCAACACGAACCAAACTGACCGATGCTCAGAAAGCTGAAAAAGCACAAAATGCACTGGTCAATCGTATGGGGGTTGATCCTGAGCATGACTGGAAAGCACATTATGAAGTGCTTCCAGGCAAAGAGCATGTGGTTGCTGAACTGAAAAAGCTTGCTTCGCAAGTTGACGAGGTCTATCTCGCAACGGACTTGGACCGTGAAGGGGAAGCGATTGCTTGGCATTTAAAAGAAGTGATTGGTGGGGATGACTCACGTTATCAACGTGTGGTGTTCAACGAAATTACCAAAAATGCCATCCAAGATGCATTCAAGCATCCAGCACGCCTTGATATCGATAAAGTTAATGCGCAACAAGCACGCCGCTTTTTAGACCGCGTCGTCGGCTTTATGATTTCGCCATTACTTTGGGAAAAAATTGCCCGTGGTTTATCGGCAGGTCGTGTTCAGTCTGTCGCAGTTAAACTGGTGGTTGAGCGTGAGCGTGAAATTCGTGCCTTTATTCCCGAAGAATACTGGCAAGTTTTTGCAGACACTAAGTCACAGACCGATGAGATTCGTTTAGAAGCCGTCAAACAAGCAGGTAAAGCCTTAAAGCTACGTAATAAAGCTGATACCGATGCTTTGCTGAAGCTCATTAAAGACGCAGATTACAAAGTTTCAGCACGTGAAGATAAACCGACGAAGGTTAATCCGAGCGCGCCGTATATCACCTCGACTTTACAACAAGCCGCCAGTACACGTTTGGGTTTCTCTGTGAAGAAAACCATGATGTTGGCGCAGCGTTTGTATGAAGCTGGTTTTATTACCTATATGCGTACCGACTCGACCTTTTTGAGTGACGATGCGGTGAATATGGTACGTCATCATATTGAGACCGAGTTTGGTACGAAGTATCTGCCTGCTAAGCCGAACCGCTATGGTAACAAAGCGGGTGCACAAGAAGCCCACGAAGCGATTCGTCCATCGAATGTGGCTTTAAAAGGCGATAGCTTAGTGGGTGTGGAACGTGATGCACAACGTTTGTATGATTTGATTTGGCGTCAATTCGTCGCGTGTCAAATGACACCAGCAGAATACTTGTCATCGACTATTTTAGTGGATGCCAACGGTGTTGAACTTAAAGCCAAAGGTCGCACCTTAGTCTTTGACGGTTTCACTAAAGTCCGTGGTCAAAACAAGTCAGACGATGATGTGTTATTGCCTGCGGTGAAAGTCGGTGAAATCCTGACGCTTGAAAAATTAGATCCATCGCAACACTTTACCAAGCCACCTGCACGCTTTACCGAAGCGTCACTGGTGAAAGAGCTTGAGAAGAAAGGCATTGGTCGTCCATCGACCTATGCGGCGATTATCTCGACCATTCAAGACCGTGGTTATGTCAAACTCGAGAACCGCCGTCTGTATGCAGAAAAAATGGGTGAAATTGTTACTGATCGTTTAGATGAAAGTTTCAATAACCTCATGAACTATGACTTTACCGCGGACTTAGAAGGTCAGCTCGATAAAGTGGCTGATGGTGAACGCAACTGGAAAGAGTTGCTCGACAGTTTCTATGGCGACTTTAAAAAGCGCCTGACCAATGCGCAAGGTGAAGGCGGTATGCGCCGCAACCAACCTGTAGAGGTTGAAGCCGTACACTGTAAAGAATGTGACCGCCCAATGCAGATTCGTACGGGAACCACAGGTGTCTTCTTAGGGTGCTCTGGCTATAACTTACCACCGAAAGAGCGTTGTAAAGGTACGTTGAACTTAACGCCTGTTGAATCACTTGCCGCACTTTCTGATGATGATGCAGCAGAAACAGCAGATTTGATGTCGAAAAAACGCTGTCCAATCTGTGAAACTGCGATGGACAGTTATGTGATTGATGGTGGTCGTAAGCTACATGTCTGTGGTAATAACCCTGATTGTGCTGGTTTTGAACTTGAAGAAGGTGAGTTCAAAATCAAAGGTTATGATGGCCCAACTATTCCATGTGATAAGTGTGATGGGGAAATGCAGCTGAAGACGGGTCGTTTTGGTCCTTATTTTGCTTGCTCAAGCTGTGATAACACACGTAAAGTCTTAAAAAGTGGTCAACCTGCACCTCCGCGTGTAGACCCGATTAAGATGGAACATTTACGTTCAACTAAGCATGATGACTTTTTTGTATTACGTGATGGGGCGGCTGGTTTATTCTTGGCGGCAAGTAAGTTCCCGAAAGTACGTGAAACACGTGCTCCTAAGGTTGCTGAATTACGCTCTGTTGCCGATCAGCTCGATCCGAAGTATCAGTTTATTTTGCAAGCACCTGATGTTGACCCTGAAGGGAATCCAACTTTGGTGAAGTTTAGCCGTAAGAATCAAGCGCAATATATTGGTTCTGAAACGCCCGAAGGTAAGCAAACCAAATGGTCATTGGTGTTCAATGATGGAAAATGGGTTGAAGCTTAAGTTTTAATTACTTAGAAATAATCAAGAAATGCTCACTTTGGTGGGCATTTTTTATGTCAAAATGATTCTCAAATAATCATAATATTTGGGGTGTATGTGGAAATACAAACAAAAAAATTTGCAGTGCTAATTGATGCTGATAATTCATCTATTAGTGCAATTCCATCAGTACTTGAAGAAGTAGCTAAATATGGTATTGCCAGTGTCAAGCGTGTGTATGGTGATTGGAGTAGCGACACTTTGAAAAATTGGCGTGAGGTTCTCTTACCTCATGCAATCACGCCAGTTCAGCAGTTTGCCTACACAAAAGGTAAAGATGCTACAGATATGATTTTAATTATTGATGCGATGGACTTACTTTATGCTGGGGCCTTGGATGGTTTTTGTATCGTTTCTAGCGATAGTGATTTTACCCCTTTAGCATCTCGTATCCGTGAAAATGGTTTAAGTGTTTATGGATTTGGGAAAAAGAAAACTCCGGAGGCTTTTAAGAAAGCTTGTGATAAATTCATTTATATAGAAAATTTAATTTCAGATAGCGATCTTAAGAATAATGAAGAAGAAGATATTGTGGATTCTGATAATAAGAAGATAGCGGAAACATTGAAAGTTATAGATCAAAAGATGAGTAGTCAATCAAAAGAAGGTCTTGCTCCTGAAATGATTGATCGAGCAACTTTAAATTTGGTTTATAAAGCCGTTAAAGATAATGCTGATGAAAATGGCTGGGCTAATTTGAGCATGGTAGGGCAATATATTAGTGCGGTAAAACCTGATTTTGATTCACGAAATTATGGTCGCGCTAAATTGTCAGGATTAATTAAAACACTTAATTTATTCGAAACTAAAATTGATATGAGTCAAATGTATTTAAGAAAAATGAAAAAGCAGAGTGCCTCTTAATATGTGGAAAAAACTTCGTATTTTAATATTACTGCTGATTTTATTGGTGGTCGCTTTGAATGCTTATCGGGATCAGAACCAAGATTGGAGCAAGCCTATTATTGTATTACTCCATCCAGTTAATGCTGATGGACAAGGTACAACTCAGCAATATATACAGCAATTGACGCCTGCGAACTTAAAAGGGGTACAAGGTTATTTAGAGCAGATGTCGGCGACATATCGCGGCCAACCGATTGCGATTTATTTCCAACTAGGGCGTGAACTCAAACAGCTACCGCCGAAAGTGCCTGAGCAGGCAAGTTTATTGGATACGGTCTTGTGGAGCTTAAAGTTCCGTTATTATGCATGGAAAAACCATCAAGGTTCAGATGGTGCACCAACTGTTACTTTGTATTTGAACTATTATGACCCAGCACTGACCAAAGAGCTTAAACACTCGACAGCTTTGCAAAAAGGTCGCATCGGTTCAGTGAATTTATTTGCTTCGACCAAGCAAACTGAGCAAAACAAAGTCGTGCTTGCACATGAACTTTTACATGCCTTTGGTGCCATTGATAAATACGACTTAGCCACAGGGCAGCCGATGTATCCGGCGGGTTATGCATATCCAAATCAACAACCGCTGTTCCCTCAAGCCAAGGCTGAATTAATGGCCGGGCACATTCCAACCTCACAAACACAGAGTAAAATGCCTGAGTCGATTGATGAAACATTGGTGAATGAGATCACTGCGATTGAAATTGGGTGGAAAAAGTAACTGTGGATAATGTTGAGTTTATCCACAGCATGGATTGATTGTGTGGATAAGCTCAAACCTACAAGTTCGATGCAAAACATGTTAAAACTAAGTGAACGAAAATCAAACTTGAGAAGAAGATGAAAACAGTCGGTAATGATTTAGTTCGCCATCAACTCCATGAAAATCGTAAATGGTATTTGGGTTTAGGGATTTTATTGGTGTTGTTTGGTTTCGTCCTTTTGGCAGCTTTGCCTTTTGCCACCTTATCTGTGGTGTTTATCTTTGGCGTGCTCATGATGATAGGTGGTGTTCTACACTTCATCGCAGCCTTTAAGATTTTTGAGGGTGGCTTCCGCTGGTTATGGGCATTGTTTGGTGTGTTGTATTTGGTTGCGGGCTATTACGCATTTACTACACCTGTGAAAACAGCCATTGTCTTGACCAGTGTTTTAGCGGTTTTCTTGATTATTGCAGGGGTCATTCGTATCTTTAATGCAATCTTATTTCGAGCATTCCAAGGTTGGGGCTGGACACTTTTTTCTGGTGTTTTAACTCTGCTGGCAGGCATTATGATTTTAACTACACCAGATGCTCCATTTTGGGTGCTGGGCTTATTCCTTGCTTTTGATATTTTATTCCAAGGGATTAATTATCTGACTCTAGCGGCAGCCATTAAGCAGATTCCACCAGCAAGCCAATCTGAATAAAACGTGATTAAAAAATAAAAGGGAGCCTCATGTAGGCTCCCTTTTTTTTGTGCGGTTTATATCACTTGCAAAGCTGAATGGCATGCTTATGGATTGACGGTATATTGACTTGAAATCGCAATACGATTCCACGTATTAATCACAATGGCGATCCATTCAATAGCGGCAACTTCTGCCTCGGATAAACTTTTTGCTGCTTCTTGATACGCCGAATCGGGGAAATGCTGCTGGGCAATGAGGGTAATTTCTTCAATTAAAATCAGCGCGGCGCGTTCTTTTTCGGAAAAATATTCACTTTCTTGCCATGCACTGATGAGGGCAATCCGTTCGATTGATTCGCCTGCTTTCATGGCATCTTGTGTATGCATACGCACACAGAATGCACATTGGTTAATCTGTGAGGCTCTCAGTTTCAACAAGTGTGAAAACCCAATCTCAAGACCTGTTTGTTGGACTTTTTGCATGGATAAGTTTTCGAGTTCTAATACTGTTTTATACAGTTAAAGTGCAGCTTTTCCCAAATTGATACGTTGCATACATCACCTATTTTTTAAGAGCCTTGAATGTTTAATGATGATTTTATCGGCTAATTGATTCGCACTTTGTTTAATTTATGCATTAAAACCAAATGGACTATGGTGGCCATTTTGGTGACGCGTACAGTAAAATTCAGAGATGGCTAAAATTAAAAAATTATTGAGGCTATTTTGTCTTTATGGAGATGTATTCAGTTTCAATCACAACGAACTGTGCCAAGGACAATGAAAAGAGAAAAATGCGGGTGGGAAATTTATCAATCGTGTTATTAATAAATTAAATTTTCTAAAAAAATTATGGATGATGACAACTTTTATTTTAGCGCCTGATTCATTTAAAGAAAGTATGACTGCAGAGCAGGTCTGTGCGGCGATGCAGCGCGGAATTCAAAACATAATCCCTGATGCTGTATGTATACATGTACCCATGGCAGATGGCGGCGAAGGCACAGTCGATGCTTTATTAACATCTTTAGCTGGCCAAAAAATCGAATGTGAAGTAACAGGGCCATTGCCATCACAACGAGTTAAAACGTATTGGGGCTTATTTGATGGTGGGCAAACGGCTGTTATTGAAATGGTCAAAGCCAATGGTATTCATCTGCTTGAGCCCGCACAGCGAAATCCATTGCTGACCACAACTTTAGGGACAGGCGAAATAATTTGCCATGCATTGGATCTAGGCGTGTCCAAAATTATTTTGGCTCTTGGAGGCAGTGTCACCAATGATGCAGGCAGTGGCATGGCACAGGCGCTTGGAGTACGCTTTTTAGATGTACAAGGGCGGGAAGTGCCCGTTGGTGGTGGTCATTTACGAGATATTGAACGGATCGATATGCAGGCTTTAGACCCACGCTTGCAAAAGATTCAAGTTTTAATTGCCTCCGATGTCACTAATCCGCTGTGTGGCATGCAAGGCGCTTCGTATGTGTTTGGCCCGCAAAAAGGGGCGAGCGCAGAGATGGTTGAGCAGTTGGATCAAAACTTGAGTCATTTTGCAGATGTGGTGGAAACACAGCTTAATCTACAGATACGTAATGTCGCAGGGGCAGGCGCCGCAGGAGGGCTAGGTTTTGGTCTAATGGCCTTTACGGGCGCTAAGCTTCAGTCTGGCGCGAATTGGGTGATTGAGCAAACTCAACTGGCGGAGAAAATAAAGCAAGCCGATTATGTCTTTACTGGTGAAGGCAGTATCGACTTCCAAACCAAGTTTGGTAAAACGCCGTGGGCGGTGGCTCAGTTAGCCAAGCAGTTGAATAAACCTGTGATTGCCTTTGCTGGACGTGTCGGAGAGGATGTTGAGGCATTATTTGATGAAGGGTTTAGTCAAATTGTTTCGATCAATGAACCCGACTGTGATTTAGCAACAGCATTGAAAAACGCAGAGCAGAATTTGCAAAACAGTTGTGAGGACATCACCCGACTTTTGCTTTTAAATCATACTGAGCAAGGTGAGTTTTAATTTTTTGAGGCAGTAAGCGGTTCGAGCATGAGTTCTTAGCCCCAGATCTGAAGGTGCATTTCAGACAGAAATGGATAATCGTTGCTGTAGCCTCATATTGAAGTCATAGATTTGTTAGACTAGGAGCATCCACGAATTGATGAGTGATTATGAGTTTAGCCAGCCTAATTGATGAATTAAACCCGCAACAAAAACAAGCTGCCACGACTGAGTCGCAACACAGTCTGGTGCTCGCAGGGGCTGGCTGTGGCAAGACGAAAACCATTGTGGCACGTGCTGCATACCTAATTGATCAAGGGATTCCTGCCAACCAAATTCAAATTTTAACCTTTACCCGTCGTTCAGCCAGCGAGATCGTGGCGCGAGTGGAGCTGGCTTTGGGTGAGCAAGCCAAAGGGCTGCGCGCATCGACTTTTCATACTTTTTGTATGTATCTGCTGCGCCGTGTACCAAAAGCCTTTGGTTTAGAACAGTTTTCAATTATTGATCGTGATGATCAACTGATGATGTTCCGCCTGATTCGTGGAAAAGATGACAAGAAAAATCCTAATCAGCTGCCTAAACCGCAAGAACTGTGTGATCTGTATTCTTTTGCACGAAATACGCGTCAAAAGTTGAGTGATGCCTTAGAAAAACAGCATCCTGAGCATCTGGCCTTTAAAGATCAAATTGCGGAAATCATGAAAGAGTACGAGACACGTAAGCGTGCGCGTAGCTTTTTAGATTATGACGATATTCTTGCGATCGTGGCCTCAGCACTCGACCAGTCAGATGGTTTAGCCGACTATGTGGCATCGCTCTGCAAACACATGCTGGTCGATGAAATGCAGGACACCAATCCTTTGCAGTGGGCCTTGCTTGAGCCCCTTAAAGACAAAGTGAGCCTGTTCTGTGTCGGTGATGATGCACAGTCGATTTATGGTTTCCGTGGAGCAGATTTTGAAAATATTCACCATTTTAAAGACCGTGTGCCGAATGCTCAGGTGTTTAAATTGGAGCAAAACTATCGTTCAACCCAAGAAATTTTAGACCTTTCAAATTGGCTGCTCGATCAATCTGAGATTCAATATAACAAACGCCTAGATGCTCATCGGGGTGAGGGCGTGAAGCCTCGCATGCACATTTTCCCAAATGAGTTTGATGAAGCAAAATGGATCGCGATCGACATTAAAGAGCGCCATTACTTACAAGGCAGTAAATGGTCGGATCATATGGTCTTGGTGCGTTCTAGCTTTGCAGCACGGCATATTGAGGCAGCATGTATTGCAGCCAATGTCCCCTATCGATTTATTGGGGGTATGAAACTGCTTGAAACCGCGCATGTGAAAGATTTGCTCAGTTTGCTGCGCGTGATTGCCAATCCTCTCGATGATATTGCATGGATGCGTTTTCTCACTCTGTGGAATGGGGTGGGAGATGTAGGTGCAAGCCGTCTTGCTCAGCAACTTTTACTGGAGCCTGAGTTTGATTTGATCTTTGATAAATTAGAAAAATTTGGACGGATTCCTGCTGAAACATTGTTGATCATGAAGCAAATGACGGTACTGAAACAGGAAGTACAGGCTTGCGTCGGTTTGGGTATTCAAGCGATTGAAGCACAATTGGCTGAAAATTATAAAAAAGACTGGAACCGCCGCCAAGGTGACTTTGAACTGGTTAAACAATTGGCTTCTAAACATACCCAATTGAGTGAGTTTCTAGAGGAATATGTGCTTGATCCTGTGTCGATTTCTGAAATCGAACGCCAGTCAGATAGTGATGTCGTCACTCTGATTACCATTCACTCGGCCAAAGGTACAGAGCAAAAAGTCTGTTATGTCGTCAATGTCACCCCAGGGCAATATCCACATGCACGTGCTCAGGGTGATTTTAATGATGTCGAAGAAGAGCGTCGGGTCTTGTATGTGGCGCTGACCCGGGCTCAGAATGAGCTGATTTTAACCAAGCAAAATTTAAGTCTATGGGCGCGAGACGTGATTGATGAGCAGGGGCGCAAAGTCGAAAGTTATTTTTTGAATGATCTGACGCGAAATTTGTGTAGCATGGAAACCCATCATAAGCCCCGTCAGCAAACGGTAAAGAGTGCTTTAATTGAGCGCCAATCGATTAATTTAGATTTTGGGATTAATCTCGATTAAACTAAACAGATTACATTGTGGTATTTGTTGTGCAATGTTCAGAAAGTAGCGTAGGCGATTGCTTTTTGATGATTTTGCCTATTTTTGAAGGTTGTAAGATGAAAATTTTAGTTCGTAATTTAGAGCGTACAGTGACTGAAGCTGAACTGCTTGAATTATTTAAGCAATACGGCACAGTTGCATCATGTAATTTAATCCTCGATGCAGCAACAGGTAAATCGAAAGGTTTTGCTTTTGTTGAAATGCCGCATGCACGTGAAGCCATTAAAGCCATTAAAGGGCTTAATACACTACGTTTGCATGGCACTGGTATTCGCGTCAAACAGGCGGAAGATAAACCTGAGAAGCCAGAAGCATAAATAAAAAGGAGCAATGGATGCTCCTTTTTTATGGGATAAAATGAAAAAAATCTATCCAGCTTTATCGATTGTTGCGCCGATGGGACGACAAATTTCTCAAGGAAATAAAACCTTAGGGATACGTTCTTGGCGACCAGAGCAATGGCCACTCAAAGATTTGATTATTGTGGAAAATAAGCACTATTTAACCCACGAGGACGATGAAGAGTTGGGGTATGCTGTTGCTATGGTTGATGTTGAGTCGATTCACTCATGGAGAGAAGATGAGCTTGATTCGGCGATGGCATCATATTGGGAAGAGGGATATTGGGCTTGGGTACTCACAAATGTGCGTCCCATGCATATTTCGATGCCTGTCATAGCAAAAAGAAAGATTTATTTTATTGAAATAGATCATGCATAATTTTTATTATGCACTGCTGTATAGAAAGATTACTCTTAGAATTGTTATAAACGCCAAAACTTAGGAACACCCTTCATGACTCGTGTTGCCCGTTACCATGCTGATCGCACTAACCAAAAACTCTACTTTGCTCGACTTTCATGTCAACAAGCAGAACAAATTGATCATGTGCAACAAGCTCAGGCTTACCGTGAGGCTGCTGTGTTTCACTTGCATGGCGCAGTGCTTGCGTTTCTACAAGAGTTGGTCCGTTACTACCGCTTAAATGACTTTACCCCGACCTTGAAGTCCATAGAGGAGCATATGGCAGCTAAGGGCCAAGTCTCGCCTGAAGTGACTGTAATGCAACAACTCTCGAAAGAAGGTTTCATTGCCGAGTTAAAACGTGCTTATCGCTTGTGTCAGTATGCGCCAGAGCCGAGTACACCTGAACCTGAGTCAGAAACTTCATCCAATTTGATCATCAAAGTAACTCAAACCCCTCAGGCATGGTTACCCGATACCAAAATTTTACGCGAGTGGCATCGAGACTTAACGGCGTTGATCGATGGCTTTCGGAATGAGATGGTTGAATTCTAAAAGCGATGACCAACGCTTGAAGTTTGAAAATTTGTCCTTATATCAATAAGTCTAAGCGAAGCAAAGTGCAACTGCCTTTGCCACCATGTTGAACATGGAGGAAATATGTCTATAGAACAATTGAAAGAATTATTTGGAAATCAAGAAGCCATTTTAGAATTGGTTCAACTTGAAGGTGGTGAGCTTGCACTACGTAACGCAGGTTCGGAGAGTGCGCCTTTAGTCACGATCCAGTTTAATGAAGAGCTCAAAGCATTATTGGGCGACCAGACAACAGTCGTTGCTCAGCAGATGGTGCAAGCGGCTTTATACGGCTTACTTGAAAAACAAGTGGGCGAATGGCAGGCTGAAGTGGTGGACGAAAAGCCACAGTTCTTCAGCTAAGCCGAATATGAAAAAACGCACTGAACAGTGCGTTTTTTTGTATCCAGTGTTGGTTGGTTAGTGGGTGGGTGCTTGATGATGTGCAATCTGAATTTGATTTAAAATATGATTGCTCATATTTTTCGCCATTTCCTCTTTTGCAAAATAAACTTCACCAATTTGATCGCGGCGAATCACTTCGGCTTCTTCTTTGCTTTCCGCACATACTAAGACCTGAATCTCAGGATTGAGGGTTTTGGCAATATCCACGATTTTATGAATATCTAAAATATCCATCGGGGAAAGTACCAACAGGCGTGCATGTTGAATATGGGCTTGAATCAGTACCCCAGGGTCTGTCGCCATCCCAGAAACAGCCGCAATGCCTTTTTCACGCAGGTTTTCTACAATTTCACGGTTTTCTTCCGCAATCACCACTTTAATGTCTTCGGCCATCAATTGTTTGGTAATGCGACGGCCCACTTCACCATGCCCAACAATTACCACTTGGTCACGTAAATAGTCTTGTGAGACTTCATCAGGCAGCATTGCCAGTGGGTCACCACTACGCTCCAGTAAGCGTGCTAGATGCGAGCGCTCACGAATCCAACGTTGTACAGGCTCAATTGCGGAGAACACAAAGCTGTTTAAGGTGATGGAGATGAGTGCTCCTGCCAAAATTAGGTTTTGCCCTTCTAAGGACAAGAGTTTAAGTGAAACCCCGAGTGTCGCTAAGATGAAGGAAAACTCACCAATCTGTGCCAGTGACGCACCGACAGTGAGGGCAGTATTGATGGGGTAGCGGAAAAAGAGCACTAGTGCCATAGCGGCAATGGTTTTGCCGACCATAATAATTGCAACGACTGCAAGCACATGTACCGGTTGTTCCACTAAGATGCGCGGGTCAAATAACATGCCCACTGCAACAAAAAACAAAATGGCAAAAATTTCACGTAGAGGGAGGGTTTCTTCTTCGGCACGGTGGCTAAAGTCAGACTCTTTAACGACCATCCCGGCAAAGAAAGCGCCCAGTGCCATGGAAACACCGAAAATTTTGTACGCGCCAAAGGCGATTGAGACCGCAGCAGCCACCACGGTTAAGGTAAACAGTTCACGTGAACCAAGTCGAGCAACAAATTGCATGATCATTGGAACAAGACGTTTCCCGATGATCAGCATAAAAGCGATGAAGCCTACTACTTTAAGTAAGGTGATGCCTAAGGTAAGCCAAATGTTGTCATCAGTACTGCCTGCAAGGGCTTCTCCACCGAGTAGAGCTGCTGTTGCGGGTAGGAGTACCAGTACCAAGACCATGACCAGATCTTCAACCAAGAGCCAACCTACGGCAATTTTACCGTTGACCGAATTGAGTAGACCACGGTCTCCCAGTGCTTTGAGTAATACCACTGTACTGGCACAAGACAGGCTTAAGCCGAAGACCAAGGCGGAACCAAAACTCCACCCCCAGATCATACTGACGCCTATTCCGAGCAGGGTCGCGACAGCAATTTGTAAAATAGCACCAGGGAGTGCAATACGTCGAACTTGTAATAAGTCATTGAGGGAAAAATGCATGCCCACACCAAACATGAGGAACATGACCCCAAGTTCAGCCAATTGGTTCGCCAGATGAATGTCCGCGACAATACCAGGGGTATTGGGGCTAATAATGATACCCGCAATCAGATAACCAATGAGTGGGGGAAGGCGTAAGCGTACGGCAAGATAGCCGAAAATGAGCGCAAGCCCAAAACCGACAGCAAGTAATATAATGAGATCTACGTCATGAGGCACTAAAAACTCCTTAAGCAAAAGTTAAGGGTGAAAAAGAAGCAAAGCACAAAAGGTGCCAAAAGAGATTAAAAGTTTAACAAGTCGAACGAAAAAAAAGCAAAAAAAAACGACCTAAAGCAGGTCGTTTTTTTCAAAAAACTAAAATTATTTAATTTTAGCTTCTTTGAAGATTACGTGTTGACGGATTTTTGGATCAAATTTTTTGATTTCCATTTTTTCCGGCATAGTACGTTTGTTCTTAGTTGTGGTATAGAAATAACCTGTACCAGCAGTAGAAACTAGGCGAATTTTATCACGCATGGTTCAGACTCCTTAGATCTTTTGACCTTGAGCACGTAGGTCAGCAACAACCTTCTCGATACCCAATTTGTCGATAATACGCATACCTTTTGTAGTTAGACGAAGACGTACGAAACGTTTTTCGCTTTCTAACCAGAAACGGTGGTGATGCAGGTTCGGCTCGAACCGGCGTTTGGTTTTGTTATTGGCGTGCGAGACGTTGTTGCCAACGACTGGACGCTTGCCGGTAACTTGGCAAACCTTAGACATGGTGAACTCCATTGCTAGACAGCACCGATTGTGCGCTAGTTATTAAGTAAACGGATGAAATCATTCAAGGGGCGTTTTATACCAAAAATGCGCTTAAAAGACAAGCGATTTTCATTAAAACTAGGCATGAACCCGTGCGATAGGTCATGCCTTGATCATTTAGCGAAGAAGGGTCTTTGAAATCAACTTGTGAATTGGTTTGTTAAACGGTGGGAGAATGAATTTCAAGCTATATAACTTGGGATTCGACATCACTGACCGTTCATGCGACAAACTGAAGAAACCTTCTGGACCATGATATTTCCCCATACCTGATGCACCAACGCCACCAAATGGTAAATCGTCTTGTGCGACATGGGTCAAAACCGTGTTTTGTCCGAAATGCCCTGAATGAGTACGCTGTGCAACATAATCTGCACGCGCCTGATCAAAGTCGAAGTAGTATAATGCAAGTGGACGCGGACGGCTATTAATAAACTCGATAACATCGTCTATTTGATCATATTCCATGATCGGTAGCAGTGGCCCAAAGATTTCCTCTTGCATAATACGCATGTCAGGCGTGACCCCAGTTAACAGTGTAGGGGGCACTTTACGTGTATCGGAGAAGGTTTCATGGGCTGGGTTGACCTCAACCACCTGCGCTCCATGCTCACGTGCATTTTCAAGATAACCTTGCAAGCGGTTGTATTGGCGGTCATTAATAATCGAGGTGTAGTCTGGATTATGCAGAATGTCGGGATACATCTCTTCCACACACTCGCGGAAGTGCTCAATGAACTCGGCAGTTTTACCTTTAGGCAAGAACATATAGTCGGGTGCCACACAGGTTTGACCTGCATTCCACAGTTTTCCTGCGGCAATCCGCTGCGCAACATCCCGTAAATGAATAGAAGGATGTACTAATACTGGTGATTTTCCGCCAAGTTCGAGGATCAGTGGAACGAGGTTCTCTGCCGCAGCAGACATGACGGTTTTACCGACATTGGTTGAACCTGTGAAAATCAGTTTGTCAAAAGCCAGACGACAAAAGGTATCCGAAATTGCACCACCACCATTGGTCACGGAAACTAACTCTTGAGGAAAGGCTTCAGAGAGCGCTTTTTCAAGGATGCGACCAAAGTTGCCCGATGAACTTGAAATTTTAATCATGGCATGGTTGCCCGCCGCCAAAGCACAAATCAGGGGGCCAATCGAGAGTAATAAAGGATAGTTCCATGGGGTAATAATGCCGATCACACCTAAAGGTTGATATTGCACCCATGCTTTAGCTGGCTGATGAATGATTGAAACGTGACGTTTCGAGGGTTTCATCCATGTGGTTAAATGCTTGCTATAATATTTGATGTGTTCAAGGCAGGTGAGTAATTCCCCAATTTTAGTTTCACTGGTGGAACGGTTACCGTAGTCTTGATTAATTGCCTCTGCAAATTGATCTTGATACTTAACTAAGATACGCTTAAGTCGTGCCAAACGGTCAATACGCTCTTTTGCGGTTGGCAATGGATAGCGTAAATAAGCGTGCTTTTGCTGTTCAAGCACATCATGTAGGTGCTGAATATCATAAGAATGTGGTGTCAATGAAGTTGTTTTTGTTTGACTGTTCATGCCGCACTACCATTTCAAATTTCAATTTATGTTTAATTTTTAGAGTAATTGCTCTAATTAGTCAAGTTACTTTATGTGTTAGTCTTCTAATGCACTGAATGAATGGTTATTTTAGGATGTCTCAAACTAAAACGTTGAAAACCAAAGAACGTATTTTGCAACTCAGTTTGCAGCTTTTTAACGAGCGTGGAGAACGTTCTGTTACGACCAATCATATTGCCGCTGAATTGAATATGAGTCCGGGAAATTTGTATTATCACTTTCGCAATAAAAGTGAAATTATCAAAGAGCTTATGGAGCAGTATCAAGGCGAAACGCTACAGATGCTGGCTTTGCCGGATGACCGTCTGTTAGATGCCAATGATAAAATTCGTTATTTTCAGGTGCTGAGCAGCCAGTTATGGGCTTATCGCTTTTTACACCGTGATGTCTACCACTTGGTTGAAAACAATGAAGACTTCCGCAAGATGTATCCGCGTTTTGCAGGGCAAGTGATGCAACAAGGGCAAAAAATTTATCAGGCCTTTGTTGATGCAGGTCTGATGCAAATGACGTCGTCTGAAATTGAAGCCTTGATTATCAATTTATGGATTGTACTGACCAACTGGACCAACTTCCTTTATATGTCGGGTCATATCACTGACTCCAATACATTAGAAGAAAAGTGGGTTTGGCAGGCACTCCGTCAAATGGTGTTCTTAGAAGGGGCCTATTTGCGTGGTGAAAGTCGTGAGACGTATGAGCGCTTGTTGGATACGATGGGGCCATCTGAACTGTTTTCGAGCTTGGCGTCATTTAAATCGGATGATAAGCCATAAGGTGTTTTGACAGCTGAGTAAAAAGCGCTAGAATACTCGGCTTGATTTTCATTTTACTGATTTAAACTGACATGAATATGACAACTGCTAACACGGCACGTTTACTGATTACTTGTGAAGATAAGCCAGGGATCGTGCAAGCTGTATCGAGCTTTTTGTATCATCAAGGCGCGAATATTACTGCGCTTGATCAATACGCGACTGAAGCTCAGGGCGGACGTTACTTTATGCGTGTTGAGTTTGAACTAGACAATTTACAGTCTCGTAAAGAAAGCATCACTCAAACTTTTGCTGCAAATGTAGCAGAGCGTTATGAAATGCAATGGCGTTTGGCGCTGGTCAGCGACGTGAAAAAAGTCGGAATTTTGGTGTCTAAAGTAGACCACGCCTTACTTGAGCTGTTATGGCGTCATGCGCGTGGTGGTTTGCCGTGCGAAATTACCAAAGTGATTTCTAATCATGAAACTTTACGTGAAGCGGTTGAGAACTTTGGCATTCCGTTTGAAGTTGTCCCTGTAACGAAGGACAACAAACGCGAAGCTTATGCTGAAATTGATGAATTAATGCAGGGCAATGATTTATTGGTACTTGCGCGTTATATGCAAATTCTAGATGAAGCATTTGTCGAAAAGTGGGAAATGAAAGTGATCAACATTCACCATTCATTCCTACCGGCTTTTGTTGGTGCAAACCCATACAAGCAAGCGCATGAAAAAGGTGTAAAACTTATTGGCGCAACCGCGCACTATGTCACTGCGGATCTGGATCAAGGTCCGATCATTGAGCAAGATGTAGAGCGCGTGAACCATGACTTTACGGTTGATCAATTACGTGAATTGGGTCAGGATGTTGAACGTAACGTCTTGGCACGTGCAGTGAAGTGGCACTTAGAAGACCGTATTATTGTTGATGGTAACAAAACAGTCGTTTTCCAATAAAAAATGGGTTGCAAGCAAGATTTAAAAAGGCATACATTAAGTATGCCTTTTTTGTTTGAGTACGATTAGAAAAAACCATAAAAAGTGACAAATTAATAGTTGCAAATGAAAACACTTCTCATTTATCATTGCGCTACTTTATTGTACTAACCGATAAGCGTTATAGTGGAAACCAACCCAGTGGCCACTCCGCTTAAATTAGGTCACCGATTTTAATGAGTTCAACAGTTATTTCTCCTATGCAGACTCCCAACCCGATGAAAAAGAAAGTTCTTGCTGCTTTGATCGCGGTTGTCGTGGGCCATATGGGCGTATTGTGGGCAGTGAACCACATGAAAGCTCCTGAACTCAAACCGATTGAAAAAGAACCATTGAAGGTTCGCTTCGTTAAAATTCAAGAACCACCAAAACCGCTACCGCCTAAGCCGAAGGAAGAACCGAAAAAGGAACCGACTAAGCCGAAGGAAGTGAAGATTGTGGAAAAACCACAACCGACCCCACCGAAAAAGGTAGAAAAGGTTCAACAAGTTAAAAAAGCAGAAGTGGTTAAACCGGCTGTTAAACCAACCGAAACCCCAGTAAAACCGACAGTCACTACGACGATTACAGAGAAAAAAGTCGAAAAACCTGTCGTGCAACCAGAGCAAGCGAAACCTGTTACTCAAGCTGAGCCTGCCGATACTTCACCGCGGTCGGTGTCGATTGGTGGTTCAGGTGTGCAATGGAGCCGCTCTCCAAAACCAGTTTATAGTAATCAAGATTTACAAGGTGAAAACCGTCGAGTAGTGGTGTTGATTGAGGCGAATGAAAAAGGGTCGATTGTGAATGCCCGTATTACGCGCTCAAGTGGTGTGCCTGCTTTAGATGAAAAGATTTTAAGAGCTGTCAAAGGCGCTAAATTTAAACCTTATAAAGAAAATGGTGTGGCTTATCCAATTCGGGCTGAGCAACCATTTGATTTAGAATTGAATACAAAACGCTAACTTTATCAGGAGTTCGAGTATGAACTTTTCAGTTTATTGGCAACATGCTGATGCAGTCAGTAAAACACTGTATTTCATCTTGTTGGCAATGTCGATTGCAACGTGGACCATCTTTGTTTTACGTATCATGGGTACACGTCAATTGAAACAACAAGCTTATGCTCAACTTTCACAAGCTTTAGCTAAGTTAAAATCAAAGTTTGCTGTATTGAACTTTGAACAACGTAAAGCCGTTGCAGAACAAGCACTTCTTCGTCAAATTTCTGCTGAAAAAGCGAATGCGGAAAAAGGTGTTTCAGTTCTAGGTACGATTGCATCGCTTGCACCGTTCGTTGGTTTGTTCGGTACAGTATGGGGGATTTTCCATGCCCTTGTTGCGGTTGGCAAAAGTGGTCAAGCGGGCTTAGCGCAAGTTGCAACCCCTGTAGGTGAAGCATTGATCATGACGGGTTTAGGTTTGGCCGTCGCGATTCCTGCGGTGTTAGCGTATAACATCTGTGCGCGTGTAAACCGTACTTTGGCACATGAGCTTCAAGACCAAG
Source organism: Acinetobacter sp. MF4642 (assembly GCF_002018925.1). NCBI lineage: Bacteria > Pseudomonadati > Pseudomonadota > Gammaproteobacteria > Moraxellales > Moraxellaceae > Acinetobacter > Acinetobacter sp. MF4642. The sequence continues at coordinate 95,563 of NZ_MVON01000003.1, read as the reverse complement.
CACACGGCTTGCTCATTGATACTATGTTGCAACAAGACTCAGCACCTGTGGCAGTAGAAAGTAAAACGACTCAACAAGGTTTAGTTGGAGGTCAAGCTTAATGGCTTTTCAATTGGGTGACGATAACGATGCTGGCATGAATGAGATGAATCTCATTCCGCTGATCGATATTATGCTGGTTTTGATGATCATCTTCTTGGTGACAGCGACCGTTGCCAACCCATCAATTCCATTAACTTTACCAAAAACGACGGCTGATATTGTAGATCCTCCACCTAAAGCCATTACGGTAAGCATTAATGCAAATGGCGAAGTGGCTTGGGATAATCAAGTGATTAGCTTGGAAGAACTACAAACGCGTTTTAATGAAGCGGGTGAGTTGGAAACCAAGCCAACGGTTCAACTTCGTGCAGATAAAGAATCTCGTTACGATATGGTCGCACAAGTCATGTCTCGTGCGAGTGAAGCTGGACTGGCGGATATTGCTTTCGTAAGCGATAACTAAGTTGATGTTAAAAAAAAGCGACTCTTGAAGTCGCTTTTTTATTGTGAATTATTGAGTTATTTGCTGTCTTTCAATAAAGCCTGAAACTTAGAGCGCAGCTTCATCAGTTTTGGCGGAATGGCAAAGTTGCAATAGCCTTGAGAAGGGTTACGAGCGTAAAAGTTCTGGTGATAGTCTTCAGCTGAATAGAACGTCGGTACAGGACTGAGTTCAGTCACAATATCGAGACCTTCTGCCTTTAAGTCGTTAATCGCTTGCTCTGCATCAACACGCTGCGCATCATTAAAATAATAAATGACTGAACGATACTGGGTGCCGACATCATTGCCTTGACGGTTGAGTGTCGTAGGATCATGAGTGGCAAAAAACACATCGAGCAGCTGAGCATAGCTGATTTGAGTTTCATCAAAATCAATTAAAATAACTTCGGCGTGGTTGGTATCGCCACGACAAATGTCTTCATACGTTGGGTTGTCGGTATTTCCACCTGCATAACCACTGGTAACTTTATGTATGCCCTGAAGCTCTAAATAAACCGCTTCTACACACCAAAAACATCCACCACCAAAGAGTGCTTGTTGCATTTTAAAATCCTAATTGTGTTTATATCTGTTTATATAAGGGCTGATTGGTGCAGTACAATGTTGTCTGCTACAGATTAAAAAAGCCTGTGATTACAGGCTTTTTATAGAAATAATTTAACGTGGTTGAATGGCAGAGCCAAACTGTAGCAGCAAGTTGCCATGTCGATCGAGTAGTTTCAGAGTTTTACCAAACACTTGGTAATGTGTCACTTTTGCCACCGCTTCTTGGAACTGTTGCGGAACAGTACTGTTATTGATACAGGCCATTCGGGTGGTTGCGAGCTGGCTCAAGGTGAGCGTATCGCGTCCTACGGTATAGCTGCCCATAATGCGGTTACAGCCATCTGCACCACTGATGCGGTTATCAGCTGAAAACTGAAGGCTTGGAATATTACGTTCATTGGGTGCTGTTTTAATTTCGGTATTGCCGATTTGCGTCAAAATCCAAGTCCGTTGCTGAAGCTGTTGAATGTTGGCCATTTCAATGGTGTCGGATGGCGGTGGTGTCGTTTGGCAGCCAGTCATGATTAAGCTACTCGCTAAAAGACTGCTTGCAATCAGTTTTTTTAACATGGGATCAGACTCTTATTTTGATGTATCGTCTGAACTATCAAAGCAAATTTTGTCGTTGATTGCCAGTTTTAACTTGCAGCTTTTCGTTGCAGACCTTAGCGTGTTTGGTCAACGGGTAAACCCTGACGAATGAGCTGTGAATACTCACGACTGGTTAACTCTGTTTCTTTGCTTACACGTGGGTTGATATAGGCTTTTTGATACCACGTTTTCATATCCCACTGTGGGCTAATCGCGCCTAAGTCATACAGATAGTTCGGTAAATAACCTGAAGCTAAAATACGGTAGTCAGTCGGTAAAGCGTCATGTGAAACGGCTTGAACCATATCAAACACCAAGGTGGTGCAATTACTGGTGAGGGTGTTATACCACTTAGGATGTTTGGCGAGCTCGTCTGCTTTATGTAAATACTCTACAAACAGTGCTTTACTTTCAGCCTGTCCGAGGCGAACAGGAAAGAAATAGACTTGTTCCTGACGAATATTGCTGCGGGTATAGACAATATCATGTTCTTCTGAGGCGACTAAACTCAACTCATATTTTCTAAAAAAACCACCAATCGCTGAAAATTCTTCATTTTTCTCTTTGCGAATTTCAATGGAAAAGGTCAGCGGTGCGGTATTGGCAAAATCAAAACTGACCAAAGTATGTGCAATTTGCGGCCCCATCCAGTATGAGGTAATGATATTGACCCCAGTGATTTGATTTAGATCGAAAGAGCGGGTATCCCAATGTTCAGTATAGGAGCCGTCAGGGTGCCATGTGAAATTGCGGACATTATGAAGGGTGATATGGTCGCCTTGTTTTTCATAATGCAAGATTTTTGCTACTTCAGGTTGCCAGTCGCGGTCTTGGCGAGCATCTAAACTAAAATACCAAGACAAAGCCAGTAAAAAGCCAAGGAGATAAAGGATGATATCGAGGCGACGACCAAAAAAGCTTTGGGTGATATAGATGCCCAAAATGCTGAGCGCAAAAGCAATCCAGATTCCAATAAAAAGACGGCTGACCAACCAGCCCAAAGGCTCTTGAATCCACAATGCAAAACACAGCCAAATTGAACTCAACAAGACAAAAATACTAAACAGGGTGTGGAGTAATCCAAAGCCCAGTGTCCGCCAAAATTCTATTTTGATCATGTTGTGCATCGTGCTTTTAGCAAAAAGAATATGCTTTATTTTTGATAGGTTGCGAACTCAAAAGCAATTCCAGTTTTGTCATCAATATGTTGTTCTGACGCGACTTTTTTGAATGCTGCTGGAATGGCAGGGTAATGCGCATCACCTTGCACATCGAGTTCAACATGCGTGAGTTCTAAACGGTCCGCAATGTCGATGGTCTGTTTAAAAATTTCACCGCCACCAATGATAAAAATACTGTCGGGTTTTTCTGAAGCTTGGACATCAGCAATAGCTTGTGCTAAAGCTTCTTCGATGCTGTAAGCCACCTTTGTGCCTTCAAAAGTCCAAGAGGTGTCGCGAGTAATAACCCAATTGACACGCTTGGGTAAAGTACGGCCCATCGATTCCAGTGTTTTACGGCCCATAATGACCACACCACCTTGGGTGATGGCTTTGAAGTGTTTCAGATCGGCTGAAATATGCCAAGGTAGGTCATTGCCTTTACCAATACAGCGCTGCTGATCCATTGCGACTACATGTACAACTTCTAAGTTTTGAAAGGTCATAACGCGCTCAAATGTTGGGTCATATTTCTCACTCTTCCTCAAGGAGAGGAAGAATATCTATGGGTAAACCTCAATCCCGCTGATTCAAGGCGAGATTGAATTGGACTTGATCTATTTTAAACAGCAACAGGTGCTTTAATCCCTGGATGCGATTCATAACCCACGATTTCGATATCTTCAAATTTAAAGTCGAAAATATCTTTAACCGCAGGATTGAGTTTCAGCTGGCACAGTCCTAAAGGTTCACGGCTTAACTGAAGCTTCGCTTGTTCAAAATGGTTGGCATATAAATGCGTATCGCCACCCGTCCAGACAAAGTCACCCACACCTAAACCGCAGACTTGTGCGATCATATGGGTGAGTAGCGCATAACTGGCAATATTAAAAGGCACACCTAAAAATACATCGGCACTGCGCTGATAGAGCTGACAAGACAGTTTGCCGTTATGGACAAAGAACTGGAATAGAGTGTGGCACGGAGGAAGAGCAACTTGCCCAGCTTCTTGTGGATTCCAACCCGATACAATCAGACGGCGTGAGTTTGGATTGGTTTTAATTTCATTGACTAACCATGCAATTTGGTCAAAACCATCTTTTTCATACAAACCATCGGCTTTTTTAGTTGCACCGAAGTTACGCCATTGATGGCCATACACCGGCCCTAGTTCACCTTCTGGACGACCAAAACGCGCAGTTTGTTCTGCAGTTGACCATTCGTCCCAAATGCTGACTTTGTTGTCTTGTAAATATTGCACATTGGTATCGCCTTTTAAGAACCACAACAGTTCAATCACGATTGAACGAAAGTGTACTTTTTTAGTGGTTAGTAAAGGGAAGCCTTGAGAAAGATCAAAGCGCATTTGATGACCAAATACCGAGCGCGTACCTGTACCAGTACGGTCGCCTTTATCACTGCCGTGATCGAGGATGTGTTGTAGCAGGTCTAAATACGTTTTCATAAAACTCTCAAATAAACACTTTGGGGGGAACAGACCTCTTAATAGATGTGCCTGTACTTTCCACTCTAAATTATAAAATCTGCGGATGATTATACTGAATTGTGCCTTATTGCGCACCCGAGATTAGTAAGTCAGGCGAGATGATTAATCATATAAAAGTTATGTGAAAGCTATTACAGAAAACCAGATTAAAGTGGTTTTGTGCAGGATTTAAACTGAAATAATTTAGTTGTATTGGATCTGAATAAGCAGCCGTTTAGATGGGCAATCCATTCCATATCTAAGGACTTCATTAGCCAATGGTGAAAAATTTGGACTTGAGGTTAATGAGAGCTTAGATGAAGATTAAATTTTTTAGTTAATTTAGGTTTCAAAAAGTACAGAGAAAAGAAAACTTTAGAAAGGTTGTGTTGCATTTTGAAAAAAAATATTACATTTACGACATGAAAGTTCAATGCTGAGCGGTTAGTATTTCGAACTCGAAATGTTGCACACCCCTAATGATTGGGAGGAGAGTTGGTTTTAGTATGCCTTATGATCAAAACGTAAATATGAATGACATCTATGCGCCTGCGCAAACCAATATCATAATACGTTCTCAGTCAGAGCGAAATGTTACCGCTGCGGATATTTTAAGCTCGAAGCAAGCAAGAGAAAGGGCTATTAGCAACCATCAGCGTGTGGATATTGAAAAATTTACAGGATTTTTAAGAAATATTACCCGTCAAACCAGCACTCAAAAATGTGCTAAAAGTATTCGCATTGGCTTAGAGTCTGCGGGTGCAAGCTTCAAGAGTCATCCTGTGGCTGCGGCAGATTGGGGGAATACCCTAACCAGCATTGGTTATCGTAAAATTAATTTATCTTTTGATCAGCCTAAAAAAGGTGATATTTATATTATCGACCGTACTGCAAAAAACCGTTATGGACATATTGCCGCTTATTCAGGCAATGGCTGGGTTTCTGATTTTAAACAAAGTGGTTATGCGGTTTACCGTAACCAAAATGTGAACTACAGCTATTATCGAATGGATTAAGCAGATGTTGACGGGATGTAGAGCAACTCCGCATCCTGATTAAACTCTTTTTTCACGCTGTGCGTGAATCGATACTAAAAATAAACCAATTCCACTAAAGCCGATACACTGGAGCGCAAGCGCAATTTTATCTTGAGCGGGTAAATAGCCGAGCAAACAAATCAGGGCAATTAGGGGTACAAAAATAACCAAACGCGAAAAGCCTTCCCGATACGGATTGTCCTGATCAATCTTCAATTGCACACCACGTAGCAGATGCGTTGCAATGCCAATCATTAGACTCAAACCAATAAAGATCGTGCCAAGCTGTTGAACTTGTGCTGCCATAAAAATCATCACGCAAGTGGCAATACAAACGATGAGTTTAATTTGACGGCTACAGCGTTCAGAATACCAAAAGTTCAACATGGTTTATTTGGACTCAGACTGAGTATTGTTATGCAAAAGAGATAGGGGGGAAAATAGGCAAATCCCCAGCGCCATAAAACCAATCCCTTGTGCACCTGGAATCAGCAGCTCACCATCTTTAATATTCATAAAAATCAGCGCTAAGAGTAGGGCAATAGGAATCCAAGTCAGTAGACGATATAAAAAACCTGTAGGATTTTTGGCCGCAAAGTGAATTTTGCAGTAACGACAAATCAGAAAAACAATCCCAGTACCCAAGAACATTAAAATGGCATTGAGGCTCAGGGGTTCCATCCAATACAACACACCTGTTACAACAGCAATTGCGATAAAAATAAGTAATTTTTTTAGAATAGAAATTGAGGGATTAAACCAAAATTCGAGCATGGGAGTGATGAATTTAAAAACCAAACATATGTCACTTTAGCATAATTTGGTCCTAAAAAAGGGGGCAATGAAGCCCCCAATATTTTATCCGCTCATCGGATTAGCCATTATTCTTTTGTGGACCCCAATCATAGATTTTCTTTTGATAGGCATACCACATCATCCACGTACCAACCAAAATCATTGGCAGACTGAGGAATTGACCTTTACTCATCCATGCGATGAATAGTTGCCCATTGTCAGGCTCACGGAAGAATTCTACGATGAAGCGGGCCATACCATAACCGATCAAGAATAATGCTGAAACCGCCATACGAGGCCGTGGCTTTGAACTGAACCACCACAGTACGATGAATAACAATAACCCTTCAAAAAAGGCCTGATAGAGCTGAGACGGATGGCGAATTAGCTGTAGCGGATCCGTTGGGAAAATCATACCCAGTGCAAAGTTTGGGTCTGCAACAGGGCGACCATAAAGCTCTCCACCAATGAAGTTGCCAATACGACCAAACATGAGCCCTGTAGGTACACATGGCGCAATAAAGTCGAGGGTTTGGAACCAAGTCATTTTGTATTTCTTGCACCAGAACAGCATGGCAAGCATTACACCCAAGAAGCCACCGTGGAAGCTCATTCCGCCTGTCCAGACTTGGAATAGCCAAATAGGGTTGGCAAGGAATTGCTCAAAGCCATAAAAGAAGACGTAACCGACACGACCACCAATAACCACACCTAGAGCGCCATAAAAGATCAAATCGGAGATCATATCTGGTGTCCAACCACGTTCTTTCGCGCGGTAGCTTGCAAGTCCCCAAGCAAACAAAAAGGCCAATAAATACATCAGGCCGTACCAATGAACTTGTAAAGGGCCAAGTGCTATTGCGACGGGGTCAATATTTGGATAGGTCAGCATGCATATTCCTAGTCATTATGTTTTGAACAGATTTTAGCTGAAAGAGATGAAAAATGTTGTACATTCAATGTGTAAAGATGATGAGTATCGTTTATGTGTATTGTGGCAATAGCATGGCAGGTCTTGGATGAGATGCCATTGTGTTTGATTTCAAATCGAGATGAGTTCTATCAGCGCCCTTCAAGCCATTTAAAGCAGTGGGAAAATAGCCCGATTATTGCAGGGCAAGATTTGCAGTCTGGCGGCACATGGATGGGTATAACGCCAACAGGACGTTGGGCAGTTTTAACCAACTTTCGCGATGGCACTGATCAAACCAACTATCCAACGTCTCGTGGACATTTAATTCAATCCTTTTTAGAGTCTGAACAAACCCCGATTCGTTTTGCGCAAGACTTAGAGAAAAAACAATGTGACTATGCGGGCTTTAATCTTTTTATGGGGGATCGGCATCAGGCGGTCTATATGAGCAATCGCGGTGAAGCACCACAGGTTCTTCCGAAAAGCGTGTATGTGGTGTCAAATGGTTTGATGACGGAACATTGGGAAAAAACCAAACATTTACGCAAGCGCTTTACCCAAGAGTTCCTACCGATGTTGCAACAATCTAACATCTTAAAAAGCGAGTTAGAGACAACGGCTTGGGATATTTTGGAGGATGAACGCAAGATTATTTCAGACCTGTTGCCACAAACTGGAATCAGTCAGGATATGGAAGAATTACTGTCTTCGACCTTTATTCAAAACCCTATTTATGGGACACGCTGTTCTAACTTCTTACGCATGACCCATGAACAATGGTCTTGGCTTGAAAAGCAGCAGCAGGGTGAGTGTAAAGGAAAAATCACGGAACAGACGGTATTCTTTAAACCATAAAAAATGCCGACATAAGGTCGGCATTTTTTATGGGTGAACGAATATTATTTGGCTTGAATTAGACCTTCGCCTGCAATTTCACCACCATCTTTACGTGTAATCACTACAGTTCCTGAACGTGGGCGCGTGCCTTTACCGCCACTTACAGTATTACTATGATTGGATGGCCAGACACCACCCGGGTGTTGCACATTGACAAAAATTGCTTTGTAGTCAGGTGTCATTGTAACCCCTGTAATTTCACAGCCACTTGGGCCTGTAAGGAAGCGACGTAATTTCTTATCGTCTAAGCTGAGACCCATCGGGGTCTTTTTGCCTACAGTTGAGGTTTCAGTTTTACCATCTCCAATCGAACCAGGGAGGGCAGCAAGCATCATACAGTTGGTTTGGTCTGTATAGGCACCATCGTCGGTTTGAATCCATAGTACGCCACGTGGGTCAAACCACATACCGTCAGGACTAGAGAAGTCATTGTTTGCATTTAGTTTTGATAGGTTTTCTGGGTTTGCTTGACCTGCATCATTTAAAGCTTGAGCGCCAAATAAGAAAATGTCCCACACAAATTTGCTTGCGGTTACTTGGTCAGCGTCTTCACGGAAGCGGATAATATGCCCGTTGACGTTGCCTTTTTGGTCTTTACCCGCTTTTTGATCGATATAGCTACGCGGGTTTGCTGCATCTGTTGTTTCAGCAGTACGCGATGAGTTATTGGTTAACGTCACATAGACTTCGCCATTGTGAGGGTTTACAGCAACCCATTCTGGACGATCCATTTTGGTTGCACCGACAGCATCTGCTGCAAGACGCGTATTCACCAAGACATCAGCCTGATCTGAAAATTTATATTTGCTATAGCCTGAAATGATTGGATTGGAGATATTTAACTCAATCCACTCACCTGTTGCTTTCTGCGTTGCTTCATCAAAATGGAACTTAGCCACATAAAGTTTGCCGTGATCCATATATTTGTCACCGGCAGTGTAGCCTTTGTTTATATCCGCAGGATCCCAGTTGGTATCTGATACAAATTTATAGATGTATTCACCTTGTGAATCATCACCCATATAGAACGCTAGCGGTTGGCCTTTAATAGCACGGCTTGCACGGCAGTCTTCATGCGCAAAGCGACCGAGAGCCGTACGTTTTACAGGGCGTTCAGTACCATTGAACGGATCAATTTCTACAATCCAGCCAAAAGTGTTGTCCGAATGGCGGAAGTCTTGTTGAGCTGTTCCATCCGTTGCTTTTACTAACCAACGTTCATACAGGTCTTGAGCATTTGCTAAGTTCACTTTGCCATGCTTTGTAATGTCAGTTGAAAGCGAAGCTTCTGAAGCAATTGCTGTGTGCCATTTATAGCTACTATTTGCGGGGATCTTATAACGAGCGAGTGCTACTTTTTTATTGGCATCTTGCTTTGCGTCATCACGTGAAAAATACTGGTTAAAGTTTTCTTCAGTTGCAAGATAGGTACCCCAAGGCGTGTAGCCATTGCCGCAGTTATTGATGGTACCAAAGCTAAAGGTGCCTTCCGGGCTTAAACGGTTTTGTAGCAAAACATTGCCTTTGACAGGACCACGAATATCCATAGGTGTTGCAGCTGTAATTCGGCGGTTGAGATTAGATGACTTATCTACGTTCACCGATTGCGTCGTTGGGTTTTTATTCACTGAAATGACTGAAACACCGTGGCAGTTAATTTCACGGAGTGCTTCATCTTCAACGCGTGGAATTAAGCCAGTTGTAAGCTGAATGTTGTCTTCGCCTAGACCGTGAGTATGACCCGCTGGGTGGAGGATATTTGGGTTGTCGATATATTCGTGGTTCATCACCAACAAACCAGTATCTGATGTGGTTGCATTAAATGTACTATTTTGCATACCAAAGAAAGTCATGCCGTCATGGCACTCACCTGAGCGTAAAGTAAATGAAGCCCCTGTTGGAATCTTGCTGTCATCCCATTCTTCAAGTCCTGAAGTGATAGGGTCGCCTAGTGCATAAAGAACACGTGCTTCATAGCCTTCAGGCACTGTAAACTCATTTAAGGTGTTTTTATTTACTGCTTTGAATTCTAAGCTTGATTCTTTACTTGGTTCAGGTGTTGTTGGTGTCGAGTCATTATTGTCGTCATCACCACAGCCCGTCAAAGACGCTGCTAATGTGAGCGCAGCAGCGCCTCCCGCAGTTTTGGTGATTAAATCACGACGTGTAATTTTTTTATTAAACAGTTCTGAAAATTCAGCATTCCCCGAATTATTACTATCATAATCGTCGTTAAAAGGCATTTGCTCAGTCATAAGTTTTCCTAGCGTCTTTGCTTGGTCGTTTTTAGAAAGTTACAAACAAGGTAAAGCGTCAATATGACAGCGTGGTGAAGTTTATATGTCAAAAACATGAAATGATCGGTAGCACATTTAGCCATAAAAAAAGCAGGCAATTTTGCCTGCTCATTTTTTTCAATTGGGGAGCTTAAGCTTCAGCCGCTCGCTTTTTTTCAATCAGTTTTCCAAAAAAGAGTCCAATCTCAAATAAAAGCCACATCGGTATCGCGAGCATAATCATCGAAAGAGCATCAGGTGGGGTCACAAACATGGCAACAAAAAAACAGCCGACAATAATGAATTTTCGTTTTTCAACCAATTGTTGTGTGCTCACCACCCCAATCAAGATGAGTATCAAGGTAACAATAGGAATTTCAAATGTTAAGCCAAAAACCAAAAATAGTTTTAGACAGAAGCTGAGATAGCTGTTGATGTCTGTCATTGGGGCCACAGTGTCAGGGGAAACACTGATAAAAAAGTGCAAAATGGATGGCAGCGCAATGAAATAAGCAAAAGCCACACCTGCATAAAACAAAGCAATACTACCAATCAAAAGAGGTGTTGCGAGCGATTTTTCTTTTTCGTATAGCGCAGGTTTTACAAAAGCCCAAAGCTGATAAATGATAAAAGGCATGGCCAGCATGAGAGCCACAAAAAAGTTCAGTTTAAATGGCGCCATAAAGGTGGCGGTAACATCCGTTGCAATCATGGATGAGCTAATTGGAAGCTGTGCTCGTAAGGGTTCAGATAGCATTTGGTAGCTATGATTGGCAAAAGGCAATAAACAAAAAAACAAAATGAGAATTAAACCGACGATTTTAAATAAATGACCTCTTAAGATGATCAAGTGCTTAGTAATCGGCATTTCTTCAAGCCGCAGTTGCTCTGAATCTTGAGTCACTACAGGGCTTAAGTTGTTAGATTTCATACAGCCTCCCGCATCGGTTCAAAGCTATTTTGAACACAGCCTAAATAAGGTGCCGAATCTACAGATGACTTTTGTTTCATAGGCTGAAGTGTACGTAATACAGGTGCTTTTTGATCTACATACTGATAAGTATGGGAGATATTTTTATTATCGAGTGTGGCAGTTTCTTGGTATTTTTCATTTGCCAAAATATTTTGTTGTTGTATGTGTTGCATCTGAGCTTGCATCTTTTGTTCAAGCTCCTGAATTCGCTTCATTTCATTTTGCATTTGTTCACGTAATTCAGACATCCGTAGCTCACGGTCAATGTCATTTTGCACATTACTGACCATGCGTTTGACTTTGCCATACCACTTGCCCGCAAAGCGCGCTGCTTCAGGTAATTTCTCTGGTCCAAGAACCAATAGTGCGATAATGCCAAACACCAAAAGCTCTGTCATGCCGATATTGAGCATTGCAAAACTCCAATGACTTAATGTTTGACGGTTGAGTTGGTTGTGTTGCTATTTTGATGTTCTAAGGTACGTGGCTCATTGAGTTGAGCTGCTTCAGCATCCTCATCACGGATCGACTTTTTAAAGTCTTTCACCGCACCGCCGACATCTTTGCCTAAGTTCTTAAGTTTGGCTGTACCAAAAAGAAGAATAACCACAATTGCAAAAATTAGTACATGCCAAATTGATAGTCCCGCCATGGGTAGATCCTCATCATTTTTCGTTTTCCCTATATCAACAGGCTTGTGTGACATTGCGGTGACGATGATGTTTCAATTTCAAGACAAAACGATCGCTTCGCACAGATTTTGAGAAAAAGCAGTGTTATGATGATTCGGTGAAATTTCAAGGATATTGAAGTGACGTTGCTGCTCCCTCTGTTGGCCTTTCTTAGTGGTTTATTTCTTGCATCCACCCCTTTGGCAACACGGTTGAAAACAGGTTTTTCAAATCTTTTAGCGCGTTGTTTTATTCCGATTGTTATTGTCTACAACATGGTGTTTTATCAGGCTGGTAGCTTTAGTCTGATGTTATTCAGTTTTGTCGTGGCAGTGCTCTTATTTTACTTTTTCCTCTATTTTTCAAAGAATAAATTAAGCGCCCTATGTTTTAGTTATGTCAATATGGCATGGCTAGGCTTTCCTTTTGCGATTGCGTTGTTTGGCACAAAAATTAGTCCAGCAATGGTGGCCTTATATATCGGTGGCTCTATTTTTGGCAATCTCTGGGCAGTAACGGCCGTTAGCCAAACACCGTTAGCTTTTTCATTTATTTTAAAAAAAGTGCTCTGTGCTCCCCCCATGATTGCTTTGATTCTGGCCCTTATTTTTCGTTCCGTTGGGGTGCAATATTGGTCACAGCATGATCTGATTGATGTGGTTTATAGTGCAGCCAAATTTGGTATGAGCTTCTCTGGCATGTGTGTATTGGGCATGTGGTTGAGGCACACCAAAGTTGAGAAAGCGGACCTGTGGCAAAGTAGTCAGACGGCTTTGTTAAAATTAGCATGTGGCGTGGTGCTGTGTGGGCTGAGTTATCGTTATCTCGCTATTCCTAATATTGAACAATATATTGGGGTCATGTTCTTATTGTTCTGTTTACCGCCAGCAGCCAATATTGTGGCTTTGGAAACGCATTATCAGGGTACAGGCATGTCGGCAAAATACATTGCTTCAGGTACGATCATCAGCTGTGTTGTGGTGAGTATTTATGGTTTATTGCTGCATGTATTTGCTGTGATCTAAGCACTCACTTTAGCTAGAAATGCATAGTACTGCTGCGCAAGGGCGATAGAAGAGAATATAGAAAATTTTTCGCCACCTTCCTCCCCAAGGGGAGAAGGGGCAACATTACACAGCTTAGTTTTTATTGTTCTAAACTGGCTTTAAACAGTTGCATCGCCTGACCACGATGGCTGATTTTATTTTTTTCTTCTTTGCTCATTTCTGCACTTGAAAGCCCTAACTCGGGTAACCAGAACAGCGGGTCATAACCAAAACCATTTTCACCACGTGCAGCCTCCAGTACTTCACCTTTCCAAATGCCTTGGAAAATTTGTGGAAGAGGATCATCAGCATGTTGCACTAACACTAAAACGCATACAAACATGCCTTCGATCGCTTGACCGTCTTTACGCAGTGGCTTGAGTTCAGCTAATAGCTTTTGGTTATTGGCAGCATCATCGCCGTGTTCACCTGCATAACGCGCAGAGTAAATCCCCGGTGCACCATCTAAAACTGGGACACAAACCCCAGAGTCATCTGCAATGGCTGGTTTTCCTGAAATTTTAGAAGCATGGCGTGCTTTAATAATCGCATTTTCGACAAAGCTCAGACCATCTTCAATGGCATCTTCAATATTCAATTTACCTTGAGCAATCACTTCAACAGGTAAGTTGAGTTCTGCAAATAATTTTTCAAATTCCGCAATTTTGCCTTTGTTATTGCTTGCAAGCACTAATGTGCCTTGAGTGAGCCATGATTGAGTAGACATGAGTTAAACCGATCTAAATTTTCTGTATTTTAACCCATTTTAAAAATTATATAGCTGAATTATGAATATGATTGAATAGAGCATTTTTTTCGATTAAAAATGATTTGGGCTGTATAGTTTTCTGTCTCGATCAAAGATGTTTGTTGTGGCAGCTTACTTTTGCAATCAAAAGTTACACCTCCAAAAATTGAAGGGAGATTGAAGCTAATATAAGAGATGGGATAAAAATGCTCTTGGGAATAGAGAGGGAGCTGAAAATGAAATTTATTATTTGACTTTATTGGTATATCACTGATTTCTGTGTCTGTATTCTTTCTGAGTGTTGGTAGCATCAAGATTGTTTCACGTTGTAGATGGGTTGTGATAAACGGGAAAAAGTAATCAGACTCATACGTCCCATAAGCTGCTGAATTTATTTTTTCTAACTCTTTCATGAAATCGTTTGGTGTATAGCCATTTTTATAAGAAGTAATTTGAATCGTGAAATTTAACATTTGAGAATGGTCAAAAAAGAATGGTTTTAACATCTGAAATATAATCAGACTGCTTATTATAAGTAAAGTACTTATGTAAATTGATAGCTTAAATGTATTAATGCTCAACATTCATTTTATCTTCTTTATATTTATTAACGTAGCTTCAAAATCAGCTATATGGCTTTTACATGATATAGATTTGAATTATGGTAATAAAAAACCGACTATCACAAGTCGGCTCTTCTATCTTTAACATTCAGCTTATTGGGCTTGAATCCATTTATCTGCACGGTCACGTGCTTGGCGAATTTGATCTTGTGTTAAGTTTGCCGCCAAGGCTGTTTTCTTGCCTTCAGAAAGCGTAATCACTTTATTATCGAGCATGCCATCACGGGTTGAAAGCTCATACCACTGGTAAGCACCCATGTAGTTTTTCTTTTGCTCTTCCATCATGGCTAAGTTAAAGCTTGCGCGGTTATCACCACGGCTGGCTGCTTTTTCAAAGTATTGACGTGCTAAAGATTCATCTTTTTTAGTACCTAGGCCATCTGCAAGCATACGACCAACATTTAGCTGAGCCGCTGAAAGACCTTGATCTGCAGCTGCTTTGTACCAAGCAAAGGCCTGTCGTTCATCTGCAGAGATGTCTTTACCTTGTTGATACTTGGTTGCAAGATAGAACTGCGCAGCAGGCTGACCCGCTTTTGCTGCTTTAATTAAGCTATTGATATCCATAACAGAATATTGTGCAGCTTGACTCGCAACAGACGTGGTTGGGGAAACATAATCTGCATGAGCCTGAATGCTCAAAAGTCCAACCAGTAGTGTCGTGCTTAAGAATAGTTTTTTCATAGAGCGCTCACTCGATAAATTGCGACTTCACCAAACAAATTCGGGAGACGTTTACTGAGTAAACTATCTTGTTGATCCCCATTTACAGCGAGTCGATTAATAATTCTGATGTTATTTTCCGCACAAAGTGCTTCAAAATCACGGAAAGTACATAAGTGGATATTGGGCGTGTTATACCACATGTACGGCAAAGCTTCAGAAACGGGCATCATTCCTTTAAGAGCCAAGAAAGAACGGGTCTTCCAATGGGCAAAGTTAGGAAAAGTAATGATCGCCTGTTTCCCTACGCGCACCATATCACTTAATAAAACATCTGGTGCATCTACCGCTTGCAAGGCTTGTGCCATAACGACATAGTCAAAAGACTGGTCTGCAAAGCGGCTTAAACCCAAGTTTAAGTCTTGTTGGATAATATTTAACCCGCGACCGACCGCAATTGCAATCTTTTCTTGATCAATTTCCAGTCCATATGCACGAATATTGTGCTTTTTGCTCATATGGGCCAGTAATTCACCGTCACCACAACCTAAATCGAGTACGCTGGAATCAGGTTTGATCCATTTTTCTGCCAGCTGATGATCAATACGCATTACATAGCCTCCTGAGTTGCTTGAAGGTGTTCAGAACCACCCAAAAATGCACGTAATGCTTTTACATACAAAGGAATCGGGAACAGGAATGAGTCATGGCCTTGTTCAGCATCGATATCTAAATAGCTCACCGGTTTGTGGTTGGTGATCAGTGCATCCACAATTTCTTGTGAACGTTGCGGGGTAAAACGCCAGTCGGTGGTAAAGGACACCACAAGGAACTGACATTTGGTCTGTGACATGGCTTTAACTAAAGACTGCTCATACTCACGCGCAGGATCAAAATAATCCAAAGCTTTGGTCATAATCAGATAAGTGTTGGCATCAAAGTTACGGCTAAATTGCTCACCTTGATAACGCAAATAGCTTTCGACTTGGAACTCGACATCGAAACCATACATAAATTTGCCTGACTTTAGGTCACGACCAAATTTCTGCTTCATGGCTTCTTCAGATAAGTAGGTAATATGACCGACCATACGTGCCAAAATTAGGCCACGTTTTGGATAGCTGTCATTTTCAAGATAGCGGCCATCATGGAAGTCTGGATCAGACAGAATTGACTGACGTGCGACTTCGTTAAAGGCAATATTCTGAGCAGACAGTTTCGGTGCACTGGCAATAATCACGCATTTTTGCAAGCGATCAGGATAATCAACCGACCATTGCAAGGCTTGCATACCGCCAAGCGAACCACCAATTACCGCACTCCAGACTTGAATGCCCAGATGATCGGATAAAATGGCTTGGGTTTTAACCCAGTCTCGGACGGTGACTAAAGGAAAGTCAGGGCCATAAGGGCGGTTATCATTTTCAGGGTTTGGCGAAGTTGGCCCTGTTGAACCGCTACAGCCCCCAATATTGTTCAGTGCAACCACGAAAAACTTTGAAGTATCAATCGCTTTGCCTGGGCCAATACAAGCATCCCACCAACCCGGTTTTTTATCGTCAGCATGATGGTAACCCGCAGCATGATGATGACCCGATAGCGCATGGCAAATTAAAATCGCATTGGATTTATCTGCATTGAGCTCACCATAGGTTTCAACCATCAGTTCATAACGAGGGAGAATACGACCGCATTCGAGCTCTAAGGGCTCTTCAAAAGTAAACTTTTGTGGACTAACGATACCCACGGAGTCAGCAGGAAAAGACACAGGAATAATTCGCCTTAAATCTTTGGGGTTAATAAACAAAAGGATACCACTTGAGGGTATCCTTCTAAAGTCATTTTAGTGCTAATTATTATTGCTAATACTTATACCGCAGCAGCAATCACTTGATCTGTGCTTAACACACCTTGATCAATTAAGCGGTTGGTACACGCAATAATCGCTTCAATCGATGAGGTCACAATGTTGTCGTGAATACCCGCACCGAAGGCTGATTTCCCCGTTCCTTTGACTTGTAACTCAACCAAAGCCAAGGCTTTTGCATTTGCCCCAGAGCTAATACCACGCTCTTCATAGCTCAAGACATCAATTGGTAACTGTAAAGCATCCAACATTGCAGAGATTGGACCATTGCCTTCGCCACGTAATTGCTGCGTTTCACCATTCACTTCAACTTCAAGCTCAACCACTTGTTTGCCGTTGTTGTCATATAAACGGTAGTTTTTAGTCGAGTAATGCGTATCTTTGGTGTTCACATAGGTTTCTTTGAACAATTTCCAGATTTCTTGTGCGGTAATCTCAGTGCCTTCCTCATCGGTACGTTTTTGTACGGTTTGAGAGAATTCAATTTGAATACGACGTGGCAATACTACGTTGTAATTTGCTTCTAACAAGTAAGCAATACCGCCTTTACCTGACTGTGAATTGACGCGAATCACAGCATCATAGTCGCGGCCCAAGTCTTTCGGGTCGATGGGTAAGTATGGCATATCCCAAATTTCTTCGTTCTTTTGGAACTCGAAACCTTTTTTAATGGCATCTTGATGCGAACCAGAAAATGCGGTGAAGACTAAATCACCTGCATATGGGTGGCGAGGGTGAACAGGCAAACCTGTACATTCTTCTACCGTTGCAATGATTTCATTGATATTTGAAAAATCTAAGTTTGGCGCAACACCTTGAGAGTACATATTCAAAGCAATCGCAGCGACGTCGACGTTACCAGTACGTTCGCCATTACCAAACACACAACCTTCGACACGATCTGCACCGGCCATAATCGCCAATTCTGAGGCAGCAATCCCGCAGCCACGGTCGTTGTGACAGTGCACAGAAATAATCACGCCATCACGACGAGCAATGTTGCGGTGCATCCATTCAACTTGGTCTGCATAAACATTCGGTGTCGAAACTTCAACCGTAGCAGGTAGGTTTAAAATCACTTTATTGCTTGGTGATGCTTCCCAAATTTCGGTAACTGCATCACACACGTCTTTTGCAACTTCTAATTCGGTTGCAGAGAAACACTCTGGGCTGTACTGGAACACCCACTCCGTTTCAGGATATTGCGCTGCATATTCTTTGACTTTGCTGGCTGCATTGACTGCTAATTGCTTCGCACCTGCAACATCGACATTTAAGACTTTTTGGCGGAAAGTTGGAGCATTTGAATTATAAATATGTACGATTGCACGTTTTGCGCCCGCTAAAGACTCAAAAGTACGTTGGATCAAATGATCACGTGCTTGAACTAAAACTTCGATATATACATCATCTGGAATGTGATTTTCTTCGATTAATTTACGGGTAAAGTCAAAGTCAATTTGAGATGCTGAAGGGAAACCGATTTCAATATTCTTGAATCCAATTTTCACCAACATTTGGAACATTTTAAATTTTTGTTCCATGTCCATCGGTTCAAAAATTGCTTGGTTACCATCACGCAGGTCAGTACTCATCCAAATAGGCGCTTTTGTAATTTCGTTGTTTGGCCATTGACGGTCTGGCAAGTCAACACGTTGATACATGCGACGATATTTTTTACTTGGATCAGCCAACATCATGAGGTAACTCCTTACATAGTACGGGTTGCATTTAAGGGGGGTAATAAAAAGCAACCTACTACTGAATATAGATTGTGTCTATGGTCTCTATTTACAAGGGAGTCTTCAGGGTGTTTGTAAACGTAAATATTTGATACGACTTAGATTTACCGTGAGTAACCTTGTAACGTTATATTTAAGAGTTTAATCCAGTTCGGTCGAAAAGATTTTTCTTTTTTTATGGCTTTTAGTCGTATCTGAAAAAATATTTCCCTTTAATTTGATATATAGGGGAAATATTTCCGTGTATTTTTGAGATGTGTTTGATCTTTTTCTTCATTTTAAGAATTTGATTCATTTCATTCGCTTTTTTGAAGAGGTTATGAGAACTCTATGACCATATCGGGCTGTATATCTGCAAGTGTTGCAGTGCCCATCAACGCCATGGTGATCTCAAATTCTTCTTTTAAGATTTTAAGCACATGTGCAACGCCTAAGGCACCCGCAGTGGCAAGACCATAAATACATGGTCGTCCAACTAAAACCGCGGAAGCACCTAAAGCAATCGCCTTAAATACATCTGAGCCGCGACGCACACCGCCATCATATAAAAGAGGGAAGTCATGCGGAACGGCTTTTTTGATGAGTTGCAAGGCTTTGAGTGGAGGAATACAGGTATCTAAAACTCGACCGCCGTGATTAGACACAATTAAGCCTTGTATGCCATGTTGAATGGCCAGTTGGGCATCGAGTGGGCTGACGATGCCTTTTAACAGGATGGGTAAATCAGTCTGTTGAACCATCCATGCGATGTCGTCCCACGTCGGAGCAATTTTCATTAGCCCATTAAACACGGGATGATCGCCTTCTTGCAGTTCAGGCAGTGGAATATGGGCAGGAGTGTGCGGATGCTGCATGTTTTCAGGGAGGTGAAAGAAAGCACGACGTTCACGGTCACGGATGCCTGTATGTGGAGAGTCCACAGTAATGACAATAGCGGTGAAGTTTTGTGCCTCAGCGAGCTTCAGCAAAGCCAAAGATTTATCACGGTCACCTTGCCAGTACAGTTGGAACCATTTGTAAGGATTCTCAGGTTTGAATGTTCGCATGTCCGTGTTGGTAAAAGTACTCAAAATCATATTGCTACCGAGTACTTCAGCTGCCAGTGCAGTTGCTGCTTCTGCTTCAGGATGGAACTGCTGTTGATGACCAATCGGTGCGACAAAAATAGGATGTGGAAAGGTTTGTCCTAAGATTTCACAGCTCGTATTGCCTTGAGTGAGATCTCTTAACATGCGTGGTATCAAGTGCAGGTTTTGGAACTGAGCGAGGTTATTCCGAACACTGATCTCATCCATAGCACCACCTTGCAAATAGTGCCAGACCATCTCAGGCAGATGCTTTTCTGCCTCAATTTCATAGTCTGCAATCGTTTGCAATGAGGCAGGAATTTGGGTGAGTGGTGGCAAAACAGTTTTTGATGTCATGGAAAGGTCCAGTTGCTACAGTAGTTAACGTTGAGCTGTGATTATTGTTTTACAGTTCAGCCCATTTGCGCATCAGGTTATGATACAGACTGGTGAGCTTGACCACTTCTTGATGTTGATCACCGAGTTGTACACGTAGGTTCTGAATGGTTTGATCAAGATTAAATAAGATATGGCGGTCAGCATCATCTCGAATCATACTTTGAGCCCAAAAGAACGAAGCGACACGGCAGCCTGAGGTCACTGGTGTTACCTCATGCACGCTAGTAGATGGATATAAAATCATATCACCCGCAGGTAATTTCACTTCATGATAGCCATAGGTGTCTTCTACCACCAAATCACCACCCTCATATTCTTCAGGTTCGCTTAGAAAAACAGTGCAGGATACATCGGTACGAATCCGATCTTTGCTTCCGGCTACCCAGCGAATGGCATTGTCTACATGGAAGCCAAAAGTTTCGCCTTGTTCATAGCGGTTAAAATATGGCGGCAAAATATCTAAAGGTAGGGCAGCGGACATAAAGAGTGGATGTTGTCCAAGTGCTTCTAAGATGATATTGCCTAAGTGTTGTGTGAGAGGGTGATCTTCGGGGAGCTGTTGATTTTGTTTTACATTTTTTGAGAGTGATCCTGTGGTTTTTTTACCATCAATCCACTCCACTTTTGCCATTTCATTACGAAAGTATTGTACCTGTTCTTTGCTTAATACATTGGGAATATGATGGATCACAACATGGCCTGCTGAAAATGAAAGATCTATTTAGTCTTTAAGCATATATAAAAATAGCCTCAATGAGAGGCTATTTTTATCAAATCTCAGGATGAAGAGAGATTTTAGTTATAAACTTAGTATTTGAAGTTTAGAGACAGTACTGCGCTACGACCTTCTGCTTCAGTTGCATAGTGAGATGAATATGCTTTAGTGAAGTAGCGTGTATCAGCCAAGTTGTTGACATTTAACTGAAGGTCAACATTTTTGTTTACGTTGTAACGTGCCATAGCATCGTAGCGAACGTAGCCTGGTACCCATTTGGTATTTGCAGCATTGCCATAGACTTTGTCCATCGCAATTGCGCCAGCACCTAAAGTCAACTGTGGCATGACTTGGTAAGTGGTCCAAAGTGTCGCAGAGTTCTTAGCAACGTTTTGAACTTGCTTACCGTCATTTAAACCAGTGCCATCATCCACTAATTCGCTGTCCAAATAGGTATAACCAGCAGATAACGCCCATTTTTCAGTGATATTACCGTTTACACCCAATTCAAAACCATCGACACGTGTTTCACCAATATTTTTGGTTGTACCGTCATCAGCTGTTGCACGTGTATTGGTTTTTTCAGTACGGAAAATGGCTGCAGTTAAATTAAGTTTGTCATTCAAGACATCCCATTTAGTTCCCAGTTCCATAGTACGGACTTCTTCAGGTTTTAAGTTCTGAATAGCTGCTGTAATACCTTCTGAACCATCACCACCATCCACACCGACTGGATTTGATGAGGTTGCATAACTTGCATAGATCGAGCCATTTTCGACTGGTTTGTAGACTAAGCCGACTTGGTAATTGACAAAATCAGAGTCATTTTTAATCGTTACTTGATCGCCAGCTTTTGCTGTTGGTGGGTTTGCAATAACAGCACTATTACGTGCGCCATACGTCATGGTCTGCTTCGCAGAATAATCATCCCAACGAAGACCTAAATCTAAAATCCATTGCGGGCTAAATTCAATGCTATCTAGGAAGTAAATAGAGGTATTTTCATTTTCAATGTTATAACGGTCAGCGCCTTCAGTACTGATGCTGCCTGTCCATGGGCCACGATTCGGATTTTGGACAGAAGTACACCAGCCTGAACTTATTGAATCAGCTGGGGTACAGTTTTGATATTTATTCCCAGTTGTGTTGTCGCCATTAATAATATATTGGGTACGATCAGTTTCTTGGTCTGAATACTCAGCACCTAAGTTAAAGCTGTGCTTTAAGCGACCTGTATTAAATTTACCCGTTAAAGCCAATTGGTCTGTAAAGGTCTCAGTATCGGCTACACGGGAGTTTGCACGCGCCCAAACATTTCCTGTTAAAGCCCCTGTAGCACTATAAAAATTACCTTTTGAATCATCTGGATTTGTCCAAAGGTAGTCATTTTTAGATTTGTTATAAACAGCGGTATTGCTAAGGGTTAAATTATCAGTAAGATCATGTTCAAGCTTGATCGTTCCTGATTGGTTTTCCTGTTTTTGGAAATCACGATCTTTCCAGCCGTAATACATGCCTTGTTCAACATCGATAGGTTTACCATTGCCATTTAAGCCTACTTTAGGACTTGTAGCAGAAAATGGGTTGTTATATGGAATACCTGAATCAGGGGTATCATCAGTTTTGAGGTAGTAGTAGCTTAAAGTTGCACGCGTGTCGCTGTCTAGACCAAAAGTAATACTTGGCGCAATACCTGCACGTGCATATTCAGTACCATCTTCTTGACCCGCTTTGTCGTTGTGGTGACCCATTACGGCAACACGAGCAGCAATACCATTACCAAAATCTTTGTTACCGTCTAAAGTAATACGTTGGTAATCATCCGTTCCTGCACCCACAGAACCTTCTAAAAAGTCACCTTTTTTTGCAACTTTAGAAATCATGTTGATGCTACCACCAGTTGTACCTGCACCGCCCATAGCAGATGCAGAACCTTTGGTAATTTCAACTTGTTCAATCGCAAACATTTCGCGGTTTTGCGAAGATGAGTTGCGTACGCCGTCTACGTACATTGAACTTTCAGAGTTATAACCACGGATAAATGGACGGTCACCATTTGGGTTACCACCTTCACCTGCACCAAGTGTGATCCCTGGTACTGTGCGTAAAGCATCGCTTAAAGTTGTAACTTGAGTGTCTTCAATCAACTGTTTAGAAATAACAGATACTGACTTTGGTGTGTCGAGTAGGGGAGCAACGAACTTGCTGTTTGCAGATTTGTCTACTTTCAAACTTTGTTCTGCTGCCGCTTCCGTGTGAATTGTTTCTAATTGCGCGATTTGATCTTGCGCAACAGCATTGACTGCAACCACAGAGAGTGTTGAAGCGATTGCTGAAGAAACCAGCTTTTTACGTGTTTTGATGAAGGCCATAACGAATCTAGTTCTAGCGTTGTAAATTAGTATGCGAATAATAATGATTCTTATTTTTTGTAGCATAACTATTACATTGGAATTGTCGATGCTTGGATATATTTGTGTAGAAAAAATAAATGTAATAATGTAATGAATTTAACATAAGTTTTTGATTTTTATTTAAATTGGAAAATTAGATTATATTTTTATAATATTATTGGAATTTAAAATCCATTATTTTTAAGCTAAGTTTGAGGGTGTTTCTCAAGTGAATATGTATAAATTATGTTGGATCTATATTAGCTATGTACGAAGAAAACCCTGCCGAAGCAGGGTTTTCTTTAGATATGACTATTTTTAGAAGTCGTAAGAAACAGATAGCCAAAGGTTACGACCTGGTAGATATGTCCCAGACATGCCTGAACTAATGACCATGTAGTCGTAATAAGAAGCAGGATTACCATTGGCATCAATATAAGTGCCATTGCTTGTAAAATCTTTATCCAACAAGTTATTGACTGCGCCATTAAAACGGAGCTGATCATTCACAACATAGCTGGCACCCAGATTGAAAAGATTGTAGCCCTTTAATTTATTGTTTGTTGCATTGTAAATAATCGCTGAATCACCTGCTGTTTGAACGGTACTGTAGCGCTTACGTTCTGATTTATATTCATGTTGTAACCATAAATCCAAGGATTCATTAATATGCCAAGTTGACGTCATATTAAAGGCATTTTTAGGCACGTTATTCAGGTAAGAACCTTTGTTTTCACCTTTGGTAATTTCTGACTCCATGTAGGTATATGCTGCTTTGATATCCCACTCAGGAATGATGGTATATTTTAAGCTAAGCTCAACGCCTTTAGTTTCGGCTTCATTCGCATTTATATTTTGTGTAAATGTATCTTGAGTAATATGTGAACCGTAACTTACACAACCTGGTCGATTTGGATTTGTTGCGGAATAACAGTTTAATAAATCTGGCCCTTCAGTAATCAGATTTTCAATTTTATTGAAGAATGCAGTAGTGGTAAGGTCTAAATTACCATTGTTATAATTAAAACCAAGTTCATAGTTGGTAGATTCTTCTGGTTCTAAATCTGGTGAACCAATTCCAAAAGATGTCCCCTGACCAGAAACACTAATCACACCGTCATGTAGCTGTTTTGCGGATGGTGCCTTGTAGCCAGTACTCACACCACCTTTAAAAGTAAGTTGGTCGGTTGTGTTCCATACAAGGTATGCGCGTGGGCTGAACTGACCACCGAAGCCAGAGTGATCTTCATAACGACCACCAAGTGTAAATCCTAAATTATCAAGAATACGCCATTCATCTTCTGCGTATACCGAAAAAGAGTCTTTTTTAAAGGTTGAGCCAAATCCTGCAATGTCATCTGCAATTTTAGCTTCTTTATATTCAGCACCAAGTGTTAATTTATGATTTGCAATGGGTAGAACAACATGAGAGTCGGCCACAAAGTCAGTATTTTCTAAAGTACGATCTGCGCCTTCACCTACATTGTTTTGGAAGGTTCTAAACGGAATAGTTCGACCGAGAGTTTCAGTTTTAGTTTGACTCACATATGAAGTCCATTGACCAAAACTATAATCACCATCGTGACCAGCAGAAATTTGATCACGTTTAAACTCAAGTTCATCTTTATAACCTGTCGCACCAAGTCCTGTCGCTCCTCTAGGGATGCTGGTCCAGTCTTGTGTTCCTAAGCGGTTATCATCATTTTTATAGGTTTGGCTTGAGTGGAAACCGTCTATCCAGAAACTGTTTTGATCATTGAGTTTAAATGAAAGTTTTCCGCCAATATCATAGATGTCTGCTTCGCTTGGACGTGGATCACGACCTGACGTTCCAGGAATACGTTCAGATTTTTGACGGTCTAAATAAGAGCCACGTAGTTGTATTCCAAGTTTATCTTGAATAATTGGACCATTTACAACAACACTGGTTTTCCATGAGTCTGCTTCGCTGCCATGCTCCATGACATTGCCACCGATAGTGACATTGCCATTCCATTCATTACTAATTTTTTTGGTAATAATATTGATGACACCACCCATGGCTTCTGAGCCATAACGAGTTGCCATTGGTCCACGAATGACTTCAATACGCTCAATCGATGATAAAGGTGGTAAAAAGCCATTTGAGGATTCACCAAAACCATTTGGTGTGACATCTGAAGAAGTCGTTTGACGACGACCATCAATTAAAATCAGACTATAGTTATTGTCTAAACCACGCATGCTAATATTCAAGCCAGAAGTTTTACCGATTCCATTACGAATATCGATACCTGGTACATCTGCTAATAGGTCTGCAATGCTGGTTGCATTTTTCTTTTCAATATCTTCTTTCGTGACCACGCTAATTGAAGCTGGTGCATTTTTAATATCTTGTTCAAAACCCGCAGCTGAAACCACAATAGTGGAAAGCTGATGGGTAGATGAATCTTCAGTTGTTGTTTCTGCGAAAACAGGAGCGGTGATTGCCCCAAGCAATGCCAATGAAAGAGGGTGTAGATTAAACTTACTCATAACTAGAGTTCCAATGATGGACGAGAAAAAAATTGAAAAAAACGATCAAAAAGTTAGCGCGAATATTAATGGTAATATTTATCATTTGCAACAAAAAGACATAAAAAATATAATACTTTGCGCTTAATCAGTAGCGATTTAAAAATATTCAAAATAAAAAACGATAAATGAAGAAAAAAATATGTGGTTTCAATCGGGTGTTTTGTATATCGTTCAATGTTGTCATATAATGTGGCACTTTTTAAAATTGTTCTTACCAAAAGATTGAGGAAGCCATGCAAGTAACTTCTGAAGCGGTTTCGGGTGTTACCCGTCGTTTAAATGTATCTGTACCGACGAGCCGTGTTAACGAGCAGTTCGAAGCTCGCTTAAAACGCACTGCTAAAACTGTGAAGATCAACGGCTTCCGTCCAGGTAAAGTGCCAGTAAATGTTGTTCGTCGTGAATATGGCGCGGGTATCTACCAAGAAGTCGTAAGCGACATTATTCGTGACACAGTATTTGAAGCGATCCAACAAGAAAAAATCAATGCTGTTGGCATGCCAAACATTGAAAAATCTGAATTAAAAGACGACGCGCTTGTATACGAAGCGACTGTTGAAGTTTATCCAGAAGTTAACGTGAAATTTGATGGTTTAGAAGTTGAACGCAAAGCATCTGAAGTAAACGACAAAGATGTTGATCAAATGATCGAAAACCTTCAGAAGCAACGTGCTTCTTGGGCTGAAACGAAAGGCATGGCTAAAAAAGACATGCAAGTAACTTTCGACTTTGAAGGTTCAGTAGACGGTGAAAAGTTTGAAGGTGGTTCTGCAGAAGACTTTAAACTTGTTTTAGGTTCAGGTCGTATGATCCCTGGCTTCGAAGACGGCATCGTTGGTATGAAGAAAGGCGAAGAGAAAGTTGTCGATGTAACTTTCCCTGAAGATTACCAAGCTGAAAACCTTGCTGGTAAATCAGCTCAATTCAAAATCACTGTGAAGCTTGTTGAAAAACAAAAACTTCCAGAAGTTGACGCTGAATTCCTTAAAATCTTCGGTCTAACTGAAGAAGAAGGCATTGAGAAGTTAAAAGCTGACGTTCGTAAAAACATGGAACGTGAAGTGAAAAATGGTTTGCGTAATCAAGTGAAAGGTGCAGCTTTTGATGCGCTTGTAACTGCAAACGAAGTTGAACTTCCTGCGTCTATGGTTGCTCAAGAAGTTGACCGTCAACGTCAACAAATGATTCAACAGTTCACTCAGCAGTTTGGTGCTCAAGGTGCGAAAGCATTTGACTCAAGCATGCTTCCAGATGAATTGTTCAAAGAACAAGCAGAAAAATCTGTAAAATTAGGCGTACTGGTAAGCAAAGTTTTAGCTGATGCTAAAATCGAAGTAGATCAAGCCCGTGTTGATGCTTACATCGAAGACATGGCTTCTTCTTATGAAGATCCAGCTGAAGTGATCGAATACTTCAAAAATGACAAACAACAACGTTCGCAAATCGAAGCTGTTGTGTTAGAAGACCAAGTGGTTGATCACATCTTAGCGTCTGCTAAAGTAACAGATACTGCTGTAAGCTACGAAGACTTATTGAAAGAGCAACAAGCTCGTCAACAAGGCTAAGTTTAGCTAAAGTAAAAAAGGCGCTTTGAGCGCCTTTTTTATTGTGATCTGGGGTTGTAAAAGGCCTTGCGTTCACAAAGCTTATGCAAAAAATATCTGTTATTTACTTGGGAATATTTTGCATTTTCAGCAATTATCCCTCATATTGTGACTATGAGTTGAGTAACAAAAAATTTAGGAATAAGTAAACGTATGTATATTCCAACTATCGATAATGCCTTAGTTCCAATGGTTGTAGAACAGTCATCTCGCGGTGAACGTTCATTTGACATTTATTCACGTCTTTTGCGTGAACGCGTCATTTTTATGACTGGTGAAGTTGAAGATAACATGGCGAATTTGATTGTCGCGCAAATGTTGTTTTTAGAAGCGGAAAATCCAGATAAAGATATTCATCTTTACATTAACTCGCCAGGTGGTTCGGTGACTGCGGGTATGGCGATTTACGATACCATGCAATTTATTAAACCAGATGTTGTGACCTATTGTATGGGTCAAGCAGCATCAATGGGTGCCTTCTTGCTGAATGCAGGTGCAAAAGGTAAACGTTATTGCCTTGAAAATGCACGTGTCATGATCCACCAACCGTTAGGCGGTTTCCGTGGTCAGGCATCTGATATTGAAATTCATGCACGTGAAATTCTGTTCATTAAAGAACGTTTAAACCGTTTAATGGCAGAGCACAGTGGTCAAGACTATGAAACTGTGGCACGTGATACTGACCGTGACAACTTTATGACAGCGCAAGCTGCAAAAGAATATGGTCTCGTGGACGAAGTGTTATCTAAACGTCCATAAGTTTTAAAAGTTTAGAATTGGAGTGAATATGTCCGAACATCCTCAAGGACAAAAGCATTGTTCATTTTGCGGTAAAACGCAGTCTGAAGTTGGGAAACTGATTGCAGGCGAGGACGCGTACATCTGTAATGAATGTGTGGACGTATGCTTAGACTTGGTGCAAACCAGTCAACAAGTTGAGTCGGGTGACTGGGCTGCAAAACCCTTGCCTAAACCTCACGAAATTCGTGCGGCACTAGATCAATATGTCATTGGTCAAGATGTGGCAAAGAAAACCTTGTCAGTTGCTGTCTATAACCACTATAAACGCCTTAAAGCGACACATGGTGGACATAAACACGACGATGCTGTTGAAATTGCGAAAAGTAATATCTTATTAGTAGGGCCAACAGGTTCGGGTAAAACCTTGCTTGCGCAAACCATGGCGCGTCTGCTCGATGTTCCATTCGCTATGGCTGATGCAACGACACTTACCGAAGCCGGTTATGTCGGTGAAGATGTTGAAAACATTGTACAAAAGCTTCTACAAAAAGCAGACTACGATGTAGAAAAAGCGCAAAAAGGTATCATCTATATCGACGAAATCGACAAGATTACCCGTAAGTCTGAAAACCCATCGATCACGCGTGATGTGTCGGGTGAAGGTGTACAGCAAGCGTTACTGAAAATGATCGAAGGTACGGTTGCCTCTATTCCACCTCAAGGTGGTCGTAAGCATCCGCAGCAAGAATTCATTCAAATTGATACTTCAAATATCTTGTTCATCTGTGGTGGGGCATTCTCAGGTCTTGAGAAAATCGTACAGCAGCGCCAAGAAAAAGGTGGAATCGGCTTCACGGCTGAAGTGAAGAAGAAAGATGAAGGCAAGAAATTGTCTGATTTGTTCCGTCAAGTTGAAGCGACAGATTTGGTGAAATTTGGTCTGATTCCAGAGTTTATTGGTCGTTTACCTGTAATTGCGACTTTGGAAGAGTTAGATGAAGAAGCTTTGATGCAAATTCTGACTGAACCGAAAAATGCATTGACCCGTCAATATCAACATTTGTTTGATATGGAAAATGTTGATCTGGTTTTTGAAGACTCAGCACTACGCGCTGTGGCGAAAAAAGCCTTAGACCGCAATACGGGTGCACGTGGCTTACGTTCTATTTTGGAAAATACGCTGCTTGAAACCATGTATGATTTACCAAGTCGTACCGATGTTGGTACGGTTGTGGTGAATGAAGACGTGATTAACGGTACGGCTGCACCATTATTTAAGCCAGAGCGTTTACCAAGAATCGAACAGAAAGATACAGCTAAAGTTGATTTAAAAGTGATTAATTCAAAGTCCGCTTAAGTTGTTATTCATCCGAAACGTGTGAAAATCGAGTGTTTTCACACGTTTTTTTATATTCAAAAAAAAGAGGGAATGCTACTCTGCATCAATAGGCTGGGATGCCTAGATTAAAACTAAAAATTCAGTATCAAAATAAAAATACGTCGTGAGGAATAGTCATGCGTGCAATGACGATTACGCTTTTAAGCAGTTTAATTTTATTGGGTTGTCATGGAAAAGTGACAGTTGAACAACCTGAATTAACATCAACCCTCAGTCATGAGATTGATTTTGAACACGATCCAGGTATGGTCGAGCAGTATCGCATTGGGGTGTTTAGCGTAGGTGGATGGGTCAACCAAAAATTAGGACAGCGTTTTCAGCGTGTCCAACCCCAGCATGAACAAGCCGCGATGGTTTATCTGTATCGTCCAGACTCAAAATGGAATCGACAAGAAATTGTGGCATCGAGTTTATTTATCAATAAAGAGCGCATTCCAAGCCTGCTGAACAATCATTACTATTGGGTCGAATTACCCGCAGGGACTTATCGTTTATCGAGTAGTCGGCCTTTGGGTATTAACCATTTTCAAAAGCCGAAATATATCGATTTTAGCGTAGAAGCAGGGCAGTCTTATTTCATCAAGTACGATGAAGAGAACTTATCCACACGTCGTGATGTTTCGGGGCCTTTGGCGGTTATCCCTGAAAAAATTGCGATTCAAGAAATTGCATTTACCCAGTTAAAGTCGAACAGCTACAACTTTGTCGCGGAAGATCAACACACGGGTGAGCTACGAAAGAAAGCGCAAAAACTTAAACCTGCCAAATATGACCCAAGTGAAGATGTTCAGCTGATGAAGCCCTTTAAGCTGTGGAATCCTTTAACCTGGTAAGTGAGCTACTGTATTTTTTTGGTTTGTTCAAATAATGGTGTCAGGGTCTTTTCAATTTGACGATTCATTTCCTGTTGAATAGCCGGATCTTGCATCATTTCAGCAGACATGGCGATGCTATTGCGCATGATTTCACTCATCATTTTGCTGCTTTTTTTATTGATAGACTGGCCTAGAGGTGTTTCGAGGAACTGAATGTTGGCCAACACTTCCTCTTCGGTAAAGGTCTGCATATAGACATTTTTAAGCATTTGCATAAATTTCGGATCTGAAATCAATTTACTGCTAAATGATGCCGTGATTTCAGCGATTTGCTTGGCTGCTTTTTGTTGTTCAGCATTGAGTGTTGAGGTTTTAAAAATATTCTTAATAATTTCTTCGGCTTATTGGTCATAAACGGGGCGCATTTCTTGCTGCGATTGCGCTAATGTACCTTTAATATCGCCTAGTTTGAGTGCTTTTTCTACCGATGCTTCGGTCGCGGGTTTTGCAAAAGACGCTGTGCTAAGGACACATAAGGTAATACCGCAAAGGATGTGATTTAATTTTTTCATTGTTGGTCTATATCTTTTGATTAAGTCTATAAAAGTAGGTAAAAAAATACCCTTAACATGACCTTAGCATGTTAAGGGTATCCAAAAAAGTAAAACTTAAGTTTTAGCCCGCTGCAGCATCGACTACTGGAATTTTACCAATTTTGGCTTGCCAGATTTTTGGTGCTGTTGCGTGAATAGACGTACCATTCACATCAACTGCTACCGATACAGGCATGTCTTTCACTACAAATTTGTAAATCGCTTCCATACCTAAGTCAGCAAAAGCAACAACTTCAGCTTCACGAATTGCTTTAGACACAAGGTAAGCTGCGCCGCCCACTGCCATCAAGTAAGTTGCTTTGTTGTCTTTAATTGCTTCAACCGCTGCAGGACCACGGTCCGCTTTACCGATCATACCGAACATACCTGTTGCTTCAAGTACTTGGCGTGTGAACTTGTCCATACGTGTTGCTGTTGTTGGGCCAGCAGGACCAACCACTTCATCACCGACTGGATCTACAGGGCCCACGTAGTAAATGAATTTACCTTTTAAGTCGACAGGAAGTTCTTCACCACTGTTTAGCATGTCTACCATGCGTTTGTGTGCAGCATCACGACCTGTATAAATTGTACCGTTTAGAAGCAAAGTGTCGCCTGGTTGCCAAGCGTTCATTTCTTCTTGGGTAATGGTGTCGAGGTCAACGCGCTTAGAGGTTGATGAATCCCAAGTGACTGATGGATAGTCTTCAAGTTTTGGTGCTTGAATGTGTGCAACACCTGTACCATCAAGTTGGAAGTGTGCGTGACGAGTCGCTGCACAGTTTGGAATCATACCCACTGGTTTGCCCGCAGCGTGACATGGGTAATCTTTAATTTTAATATCTAGAACTGTGGTTAAGCCACCTAGGCCTTGCGCGCCAATACCCAGTGCGTTTACTTTTTCGAAGATTTCCATACGAAGTTCTTCGATTTTATTTTCAGGGCCACGACGAAGTAATTCGTCCATGTTGATTTCTTCCATGAGCGATTCTTTCGCAAGCATCATGGCTTTTTCAGCAGTACCACCAATACCAATACCCAACATACCTGGTGGACACCAGCCAGCACCCATAGTTGGAACAGTTTTAAGTACCCAATCCACGATTGAGTCAGATGGATTTAACATAGCCAGTTTAGATTTGTTTTCTGAACCGCCACCTTTTGCCGCAACGGTAATATCCACTTTGTTGCCTGGAACAAGTTTGTGATAGATCACAGCAGGGGTGTTGTCTTTGGTGTTTTTACGACCAAATGCAGGATCAGCCAGAACTGATGCGCGCAGCACGTTTGAGTTTTCTAAGTAACCTTGACGTACGCCTTCGTTGATTGCATCGTCTAAGCTCATAGTTAAATCAAATTTAACATCCATGCCCACTTCAACGAATACGTTGACGATACCTGTATCTTGACAGATTGGGCGGTGACCCTCTGCGCACATACGCGAGTTAATTAAGATTTGTGCAATCGCATCTTTCGCCGCTTGGTTTTCCTCACGATCATAAGCACGGCTCATCGCTTGGATGAAGTCTTGTGGGTGATAGTAAGAAATGAACTGAAGCGCGTCTTTGACCGATGTGATCAAATCATCTTGCTTGATAATAGTGGTCATACAAATATCTCTTGAGCGGGCTGATAGCTAGCGGGCTAAATTATAAGACAAAATGCCGAGGTTGTGGATGTTTTGCGAAGCCTTTGGGCGAAAGTTTAATAGTTGAACAATATTGACGAGAAAATGAGGTTATAAACGGTGGTAAATATGACAAAAAAGCCTGAATTTAATGAAATATTTCATGTCTAAATTGGGATTATGAATATGATTTATTGTTTAAGATATTGAATATAATGTAAAAATAATAATATTTGAAATATGACAGCACTGTCATAAAGTTGTCATAAAACTTTCGCATAATGCATTCATCAAACAATAGGACATCGAACATGTTGACAGGTTTAGTGATGGCTGCGGGCTTTTGTGTATATATCGCAGCGACTTGGATGTACGGTCAAAAAGAAGATCAGGCTTAAGCTTTATCTTCTTTTTTTTGTTTTAAGCTATCTTCAAATCTTCAAATCTTCAAATCTTCAAATCTTCAAATCTTCAAATCTTCAAATCTTCAAATCTTCAAATCTTCAAATCTTCAAATCTTCAAATCTTCAACTAGCTAAAAATTGTTTAACGCCTTAAGATTCCAGTTTCAAATCTTAAAAAAATACAATGAAATACTATTCCTCGACTTCAGCCTTGCTATTTATAGGATGCTTTTTCTTGTGGTCTATTTTCCTGTTTTATTTAATGGCTCAAAAGCATGCAGGCAATGTCATTGTCGAAGATATATTTAAATTTAATTTTTACTGCATGATGCTTGCAATGTCACCTTTGCTTTTGAAAAAAGCTCCGCCTAAAAACGATGTCGAGATGACGATTTTTGAAGAAAAGCAACATATGGAAATGCGCCATCAAGTCCTGAGCCAATCTGCTCAAAAGCGTCGGAAAGCTTATTTGATGAGTGCTTTTTTCGGTTTTTTAATGTCGAGTTTAATGATGAGCTTTATTTTGATGTTAGATAAATAAGCTGAATGTGAGTTTATCCGATCTAATTTTTCTCACTTTTTCGCATTTGGGATGGAGAGTAGCCAAAGTACTTTTTAAAGCGATGACTAAAATGGCTGCTGGAGCTAAATCCATACTGTTCCGAAATGTCCGTCATATTGGCAGATGTGTGCTGTAGAGCTTGGTGTGCCAGTTCAAGTCGACGTTGCATCACATATTGGTGTGGCGGCATGTGCATAGATTGCTTAAACATATGAGCAAAATGATATTCACTGAGCTGAGTTTGCTCGGCCAAATCCGACAGGGTCAAACTTTGCTGAATATGCTGATCAATCCATTCTAATAACTGTTTCAAAGTATACGGGGACAGCCCGCCTTTGACTTCAGGGACTTGCCACTCGGTATGGCTATAATTTTTAATTAGATGGTTGAGCAGAAGTGTCGTGGCAGTACTCATCTGCAAGTGATTTTCCCTGTTCTGCCAAGCCTCATTGAGTAAAAAGTGCCGATAGATCATGGCAATCTGTGGGTCGGCCACGAAACTTTGCGGATTTAAAATAATTTGGCTCGGCTCACGATCCCACACCTGTTCGGCGACACGTTGTAAATGTTGCTCGGTGTAGTACAGATGCACAAAAGTCAGTGGGTCGCGCAGATCCCATGTTGACTCAAAGTCCTGTGGCATCAAGCACATATGATCTGGCCCACCGCCATTATGCCAACCTTGAGCTGTCTTTTGATAACTGTGATATCCCCCTTGAATGTACATACTAAGGGTATGGTGGTTACTACAAACACTGACGCGGTCTTGGTTGTTTTGCCACATGGCCAACTGCATGCCCGAACCCAGTTCGACCGAGTCGAGGAGTTGAGCTTTATGTTGTTGTAATTGATCTAGAATCTGATATTTCATCATCTATACGCAGTGCCAAATGGAAGATTTAGTGTAGGACTTTGATTTCATTTTGTCATCTATATCCGAAAATCAGTAAAAAATCACAAGTTTATGATAGTGACCACAAGAAGGTGCAAGAAATGAGAAACCTAAACCAAGCACAATAGCGTGAGTGGTTTGAGTTTGGTTTAAAGAGTATGAATGCGCTGTTATATGCTTTGGTTGTGGTGATTTGGGGAACGACATGGATTGCGATAAGTCTGCAACAACAAAGTGGAATATCGACCAATGTAGCCGTGTTTTGGCGCTTCTTTATTTCGGCTCTGGTGTTGTTTACTTTTGTTGTGTTGTGCCGAAAACTGCAAAAGCTGGCTGTAAAAGACCATCTATTTTGTATGTTGCAAGCGTGCTGTATTTTTGGTTTTAACTTTGTTTGTTTCTATTATGCGGTTCAATATATCAGCAGCGGTTTGGAGGCTGTTATTTTTTCGATGGCGGTCATTTTTAATACCCTCAACGCTAAACTGTTCTTTGGACAACAGGTTTCTACCCGTTTTTATCCTGCGGCTTTGTTGGGTGGACTGGGGATCATCGCCTTGTTTTGGCATGATGTGATAGGGAGTACCTTAAATAATCATACGCTGATGGGGATTGGTCTTTGTGTGTTGGGAACCTATGGTTTTTCATTGGGCAATATGATCAGTGCGTGTCATCAAAAACAAGGTCTGGATATTTTCACTACCAATGCTTATGGCATGCTATATGGTTCAATTCTTATGGCATTGATTGCTGGATTTAAACAAGACGAGTTTTTCCCTGCTATGGAATTCAGTGCGGTGAGTGCTTTATTGTATTTGGCTATTTTTGGTTCAGTGATTGGCTTTACCGCCTACTTCTATTTGGTTGGACGTATTGGTGCGGGTAAGGCAGCTTATAGTACTTTGTTATTTCCTTTGGTGGCTTTGGTGATTTCGACCATCTGGGAAGGGTATCAATGGCATATGAATGCGGTGATTGGGGTGATTTTGATTTTATGTGGTAATGCAATTTTCTTTATCAAGCCGCCCAAGTTGAAATTCAGTCAAATGTTGAAGCGAAGTTAGGTGTGCGCAAGAAAATCTAAAGTGATTCTACCTTATAAATTAAAGATTTAGGTGTTTTTCATTCTTTGTATTATGCTCATTTTAGAGGACTTCATGCAGGGCTTTATAAATGGATTTAAAAATGTTTGAATTATTCGCTCGTTACAACGTGTGGTCTACTCAAAAATTAAACCAAGTTTTAAAAAATGTCTCTGATGAAGATTTCAATGCTGAATGTGGACTTTTCTTCAAAAGTATTTCTGGAACGTTGAATCACTTGCTTGTTGGTGAGCATTATCTATGGTTTCCTCGGTTTTCATCGAAACCATCTCCTACATTGAAGTTAAATACCATCGTAGAAAGGGATAAAGATAAACTCATGTTTGAGTTAGAGAGCAGGGCTTACAACTGGATAGATTTTTTAAAACATGTTGATGTGGAAAAATTTGGACATGATTTACAGTACAAAACATCAGCCGGACAAGAAATGAGTCTGCCCTATGCTGCTACATTATTGCATGTGTTTAATCATGGAACGCATCACAGGGGGCAAGTGACAGCGGCTTTAACTTCAATGGGTTATCCATGCCCAGAGATTGACATGGTATATATGTTGATAGAAGAAAATCTGCCCGTTTAAGAGAGCTGCGGTTGGTTTTGTAAAATAATGGAATCGAGCTGATACGATGCCCCAATCATGATGCTGTATTGGCTTTAATCCGAAGCGCTTCCATCTCAATCTCAACCATTTTTTGAGAATTGGATCGTTTCTTTTGCAACTCCTCAAACTTTTGTTTATCTGGCGAGGTGGATAAGATAATTTCACCCATTTCAATTTGAAGATTATTGTCTTTTTTGAGCTTCTCACGGGCTGCGGCTACTTCTGAGCTTTTGAGAGACACCATATCGTAATTTTGATTCAGACTTTGAATGCGCTTGTTTGATTTTTCAATTGCAGTTTTTAGAGCACGCAGATCTTTTTTTTCCATCGCATGTTTTATCTCCCATATTGAGTTTTCTGCTTCTTGTTTAGCTGCACTTGATTGTGCCCCGAGCGCAATGAAGTCATGTTTGATGTCTGCTGCATTATCTTGACTCAGATGTGAGGTGGTCTGCGGTGCAGTACGAGCCGCGACATGGGGTTCGGTATTTGGTTTTGGTTGTTGTCGTGTGTTGTCTAATGCCCCTGAATTCAGTTGAGGGTACACCATCTGTTGTAAGGCTCTCATTTCACTGACAGAACTTTGTTGTATGACGCTGATTTGCGCTTCTAATCCGGTGATGCGATCCATCTGTGGTGGATTTTTAGTATCTTCTTGTGCAAGCTCAACACCAAGTAAATGGACTTGCTTAAATTTTTCACGTAACGCAGCGCCTTCTTGGCTTTTGAAGTTTGTTGCATCTAGTGCAGTATTAAACGCAAGAGAATGGGTTTTCAGTTGTTCTAGCAGGGCGGGGATGGTATCGACTTCTTTATTTTGACGAGCCGCTTTAAGTGCATCTTGTACGTTCAAAATGGCTTGAGAGTTTTTATTCGAAATCTGATCTAGGGCATCAAGATCCGCTTTAATGTCAGCTGGATTAGCTGTACTTAAGTTTTTATATGCTGTGGTTGAGTCTGACGGTGTTTGGTGCTGCTTAGATTCATTACATGCTGTCAGTGAAAATGTTGTCACTATTAGAATTGGAAGCAATTTTTTATTCATTATGAGACCAATGATTTATAATGTAATTATATCTCTTGAGTATATTGTTTAAGTGTCTGAAAAGTAAAATCTTTCTGTTTTATCTGTGTTTGGGATATGTTCGTAAATATATAGAAGTTAAGCTTTGGTCATATTGTTGAGCGCTATAAAATAAAAAACCATCCAACTGCTCAGTTGGATGGTTTGGATCACATCAAGTTACTTTAAGCTGTTGCTTGCTGTTCTGCTTGAATTGCAGTGAGTGCAATCGTAAACACGATGTCATCCACCAAAGCACCACGAGACAAGTCATTTACAGGTTTGTTCAAACCTTGCAACATTGGGCCGACGCTTACGACATTGGCAGAGCGTTGCACGGCTTTATAGGTCGTATTGCCTGTGTTTAAGTCAGGGAAGATAAACACATTGGCACGACCTGCAACTTTAGAATCAGGTGCTTTCGAGCGTCCGACACTTTCAACCGATGCTGCATCGTACTGAAGTGGGCCATCAATCAATAGATCAGGACGGCGTTCTTTCGCTATACGTGTTGCCTCAGCGACTTT
This sequence comes from Acinetobacter sp. MF4642, assembly GCF_002018925.1. NCBI lineage: Bacteria > Pseudomonadati > Pseudomonadota > Gammaproteobacteria > Moraxellales > Moraxellaceae > Acinetobacter > Acinetobacter sp. MF4642. The sequence continues at coordinate 57,922 of NZ_MVON01000003.1, read as the reverse complement.
TTCAACTTCAGCTCCAGCACCAGAGGTACCCGTAGAGTATGAAATCATTGCAATACGTGGGTCTAAGCCGAAGGCCTTTGCTGAATCAGCCGATTGAATCGCAATTTCAGCGAGCTCTTCGGCATTTGGGTCTGGGTTAATCGCACAGTCGCCATACACATAGACTTCATCGGGTAACAGCATAAAGAACACGGAAGAGACCAGTGAGTACTCAGGCGCTGTTTTAATCAGTTGGAAGGCTGGGCGTACAGTATTGGCTGTGGTGTGTATTGCACCTGAAACCAAACCGTCGACTTGATCGAGCGCCAACATCATGGTACCCAGAACGACTGTGTCTTGCAGCTGTTCACGCGCTTGCAGCTCATTCAGTTTACCTTTACGCAGTTCCACCATTTTTTCGACATAGTTTTCACGAATCAAATCTGGATCGATAATTTCTAAATCATGTGGAAGCTCAATACCACGTGCTTTAGCCACTTCTACTACAGCTTCAGGTTTTGCCAATAAGATACAGTGTGCAATGCCACGAGATTGGCAAATAGCTGCTGCTTGAACTGTACGTGGCTCATCGCCTTCAGGGAGGACAATGCGTTTCTTCGCAGCAATCGACTTTTGGACCAATTCATGACGGAAAGCCGAAGGCGAGAGGCGAGGTTGGTACGAGCCATTTAACATTGCTGTTAGCCATTCTTCATTGATATGGCTCGACACAAAACGAGTGACTTGTTCAGCACGTTCCGTATCATCGACTGGGATTTCATTGCTGAGATTGGCTAAGCTCTGCGCCGTGTCGAACGTGCTGAGCGCTGTATGTAAAATTGGTAAGCCTTGCTTAATCGCTGTTTGGCAGAATGCAAGCACTTGCTCGTTTGGCGTATGGTGTTCAGTCAGTACCAAACCTGCCAATGGAATACCGTTACTGCTGGCTAAGCTGGATGCCAAAAGCACATCGATACGATCTGATGCACTAATGATTAGCTCGCCTGCGACAAATTTATGCAGTTCATGTTCAATGTTCGATGCAATCAAACTGCTATGTAACACACGACGTTGGTTAGCATCGCCTTGATTGATCCATTCCGCCTGAATGTGTGAAGCCAAGTCCGACATACGCGGTACGCTGAGCGTGTTACTAAACGGAACCAAGCCAATCACAGGGAGTTTATCTGAACCGAGTTTTGGATGGGTCTTTTGGAGCTCAATAATAAATTTATTGGTATCGCTGATTAAACGCAGACTTGGGTCAAACGTCACTGGAATGTGTGCTGAGTCATCGGGCAAGCCTTTGGTGCGCATCAATAACACGCCCGCAGTTCGCTCTGAGCTGGCACCGCCAAAGTAGCGTAGCTGGCTATCGACTTTTTCAGCCGTCGCACTTGGTTTATTAATGTCTGCATTACTGACAATAATGACTTTGGCATCGAGTGCTTGCGCAAGTTGTGCATTTAGTTCAGAAGCAAAAGAATCTCGGCTATTCGGGACTAAGCCTTCAACAATAATCAGGTCATGCTTACGCGCAATAGCACGGTGCAAACGAACCGCATCTTCAAGCAACTCATCATTTTCACCTGCACTGAGTTGTTGCAAAATGGTGTGATAACTAATCGGTTCAACGGTTTCATTTTTTGAAACATGGTGATAGAGCGCTGTGGTACGGTCTGCACCCGTGCTCAGTTCTTGAGAAAAAGGTTTTAAAAATCCAGCTTTAACACCTTGGCATTCAAGCGCATAAACCAAACCCAGACAAGCGGATGTTAAGCCGACGCCTTCCCCAGTGGGCACAAGTAAAATCGTTTTCATATATTTATTCGTCATACAAGAATTTAAAACAGACTTGAGGGAATGTAACGACCGCTTAAGCGATCGCTACATTGTCTTCAGACTTTTTTGCAGCAGTTTGAATCACCTCATTGGCCACGGATGCAGTTTCTTTGGCAATACGGCCTTCTTCATCGGTCGGTACAACCCAAATTTGCGGGCCTGTACCTGTATCAATACGACCTTCGGTACCACGTTTTAAACTGTCATTGGCTTCTTTACTCAAGTTAAAACCAAAGTGCGGTAGGAAAGCGACTGTTTTTTCACGAATATATGCGGAGTTCTCACCAATACCACCCGTGAAGAACAAGCCATCAAGACGTGGTAGACCACAGCTCAACGCAGCCAATGATTTTGCGAGGCGGTAGCAGAACACTTCAATAGCTAAAGTCGCATCTTCATTGCCTTGTTCTGAGGCTTCAATCAAAGTGCGCATGTCATTTGATAGATCAGACAGGCCGAGTAAGCCCGATTGGCTATTCAACATTTTATCAATTTTATAAATGTCCCAGCCTAGGTTATTGGCAAGGAAACTATGTAAGCTTGGATCGACATCACCACTGCGTGTACCCATTACGACACCTTCAAGTGGAGTTAAGCCCATTGAGGTATCGACACTTTGTCCATTCCAAATCGCACAAGTAGAGCTACCATTACCCAAGTGTGCAGTTAACCAGCCTCCTTGTTTGAAGCTACCAGCCAGTTCTGAACCGCGTTCAGACACATAAGCATGGCTTGTACCGTGGAAGCCATAGCGACGGACATTGTGTTCAGTGTATAAAAATTTTGGCACAGCATAGCGGTAAGCATGTGCAGGCATGGTTTGGTGGAATGCTGTATCAAATACCGCCACTTGTGGTAGTTCTGGGAATAAACGCATCGTGGCGTCAATCCCAACCAAGTGTGCAGGGTTGTGTAATGGAGCAAGTGGTGTTGCTGCACGAATGCATTCGACAATTTCTTCTGTTAAAAGCTCAGCTTTGGTCAATGTACCGCCGTGTACTACGCGGTGACCAATGGCTTGAGGGTTATAATGTGAAAGGCGTTCTAAGATGGTTTCCAATGCTTTTTCATGATCGGCATGTGGAATAGACAATTCAAGGGGTTGACCACCCGCAGTAATGCCTTTGATACGAGCGTCAGCAGAACCTAAGTTCTCAGCTAAACCGAAAATACGATCTTCACGACGTTCAGAAACGAGCGCATATTTGATTGATGAAGATCCGCAGTTAATTACTAATACTGATGTAGACACGTTTTAATACCTGATTCTAATTGAATTATCCGTCCTAGAACTGATCTTCATGCAGTACGTTCTTATGCAATCTTGATCATTTTTTATGTTGTATCATGTGTATATTTTTAGTCCAAGATAGACTTTAGGTGATTAGACTTAAGCACTATCGACCGTCTGATGAATAATAATTAAAATTTATCGGCTCATGATTTTCATTTATTCATGAAATGATGCTGAATTATTCATCAGCTTCAACGCTATAAAAATAACATGCTATCTGCTGAAAAGAGCTGAATATATTGTGGCGTTCCTGTTTATTTTTGATATGTCGTTTTAGATCCAGACATAATCACATGCACAATCAACGTGACCATCAAAAAAAGCATGATTTCCTCTAGATTTTAAGGATTCGCAGAGGCAGAGAATGTTTAGATATAAAAATGCTCAGCCCTCTTAAGAGGGCTGAGCATCATGCTTTAAAATGTGTCGGATGAGTTATTGGCGAATTTGACCATCGCCAAACACAATCCACTTTTGTGAAGTCAGGCCTTCTAAGCCGACTGGGCCACGGGCATGGATTTTATCCGTTGAGATGCCAATTTCTGCACCTAAGCCATATTCGAAACCATCGGCAAAACGGGTTGACGCATTGATCATGACAGAACTCGAATCCACAGCGGCTAAGAACTCACGAGCTAGAGAGTAGTTTTCTGTAATGATTGAATCGGTATGGTGTGAGCCGTATTTATTGATATGCTCAATCGCTTCTTCCATACCAGACACCACTTTCACTGCTAAAATTGGACCGAGGTATTCCGTGTACCAATCTTCTTCTGTCGCCGTTTTGACAGCAGCACCTAAAATGCGCTGAGTTTCAGCACAGCCGCGTAACTCCACTTGTTTTTCAGTGTAGAGCTCAGCGACACGCGGTAAAAACTCATCTGCAACTTTTTCATCGACCAGCAAAGTTTCCATTGCATTACACACGCCGTAACGGTGAGTTTTTGCATTGAGCGCAATCGGTAGGGCTTTTTGTAGGTCAGCTTGCGCTTCAACATAAACGTGACAGTTCCCATCCAAGTGTTTAATCACAGGGACACGGGCTTCATTGCTGATACGTTCAATCAGGCCTTTGCCTCCACGTGGAACAATCACATCGACAAATTCAGTGAGTGTAATCAGTTGCCCCACGGCTGCGCGGTCTGCGGTGTTAATGACTTGAACCGCATGTTCAGGTAAACCCGCTAGTTTTAAACCGCGTTGGATGGCTTCAGCAATGGCTTTATTGGATTCGAGCGCTTCAGAACCACCACGTAAAATAATGGCATTACCTGATTTCAGTGCTAAAGACGCGGCTTCTAAGGTCACATTTGGGCGAGACTCGTAAATCATGCCAACTACGCCTAAAGGAACGCGCATCTTACCGAGCTGGATTCCTGACGGACGATAGGCCATATCGGTGATTTCACCGACAGGATCTTTGAGACTAATTACATCTTTTAAGCCTTGCAACATGCCTTTAAAGCGTGCGGGAGACAGTTCTAAGCGATCAAGTAAAGCACTGTCTAAGTTGTTGCTGTGCGCTTTGTTCATATCTGCTTGGTTTGCCGCTAAAATAGTGGGCTCACTGTTGACTAAAGCAGTATAAATAGCTGACAACGCATTGTTTTTAGTTTCGGTAGAGGCACGCGCCAAAATACGAGAAGCTTGACGTGCTTGCTGTCCTACCGTTTGCATATATTGTTCAATCGACTCTTGCATAGCGGGTTGATCACTTAGAAATTTCACAGAAGATAGTAACAGCCTAACACTCGACCGCATAGTCTCTACATGAAAAATCCAGCGTATAGGGGGACTTATACATATTTTGAAATTGTTTTTTATCTAAAACATGATGAGCGGTTACACAATCTGTTGCGTGTAAAACAGTGCTCTGTATAGAATGAATTTTAGGACATGAAGTCCTTGCATAATTATTACAACACTGAACACCCTGTTGCCGTTGACAGGCGTGGTCGTGCATTTCTTGCAAAACAAAAAGTATAGGCAAGAGTAGAGGGAAGGAACATGAATTCTATGATTCAAAGGGATGCCGAGCTGGATGACGCGAATTTACGCTTAGGTTTTTTTGATGTTTACCATCGTAACAGCTTTAAAGAACCTGCACGAACCACATGGGTTGAGGGCTGGAAAGTCGAATACATGGCGATTGCTCGGCCAGAGTCATTCCATCGCACGCCTATCGTGATTATCGGTGGGGCATTTCAAAACTTTAATTCCTACAAATACTGTGTTGAGCAACTGCTCGATGCTGGTCCGATTGTCCTGATTGATCTGCCTTCAATGGGTGCCAATCAACAAATTCGTAATATCGATACGGGCTTGTCTGCAGGAACATTAGAACTGGGTGATCTCGCGAAAATGCTCGGTGTTTGGTTAAACATTGAAGGATTAGACAAAGTTTCAGTGATGGGCATGTCACTGGGCTCAGTGGTGGCGTCTTGTCTGGCCGATCAACGACCAGAGCTGATTGACCGTATGATTTTAATGGGTGTGATGCAAAAGACCCGTAAAAGCTGGCGGATGTTGCTGGAGGAATCGTTACATTTAATGCGTGAACAACGCATGGATGAGTTTGGTCAGGCCGTGATTTTGTATTTGGTCAATCATGCCAAAATGGATAAAACCAAAATGTCACCCACAGCCAAGCGTTTGTTCTTCAGACAGATGGCGGAGTTTACCGCAACAGAACAAGAGCGCTATGAAATCAACTGCAATCGTTTGCTTCGCCTCACCGATGTGCCGATTCCACAGTGCAAAGTCTTGGTGGCCTGTGGCCAATATGACAGTTTTACCTTGCCACATGAAAATGCCAACTTTGCGTTGCAATGTCCTGACATGGAATATGCGCAAATTGCCAATGCAGACCATGTGCCACAGCTACAACGTCGTAAAGAAACTATGCACCTGTTTGCGACGTTTTTGAAGGATGAATCCATTCAGCACTTAGACGGGATTATCGCCTTTAGTCGAGCGCAAATGCTGGATATGGAGCGCCGTGGTGAAGAGCGGGTCCAGATTCAACACCCTGAAACCTTTTTAAGCTATCGCCATTCGGATTTGGTGATTGCGACAGAAGTGGTGGATTTGAACTACTTTGGGGTACTTTTACGCTTTGAGTCAGATTTAACTGCTATAGCGGCTAAATATCCGCGTGATTTGGCTTTGCACTTGAGCGATGAAGAAGGCGCGTTTCAGATTGAATGTTTAATTTTTGCGGAAGATGGACCGTATATTCGTGCCTTATTTAAACATGGCAGTTTTGAACTCGCGGAGCGACTGCTTCGCTTTGTGGGGTGTCAGAAACAAGAACAGACGTTGCTCGAAGCCGTGAGTTAAGTGAAAGTCAAAAATAAAAAAACAGCGTGTCATCGCTGTTTTTTTATGGGGACTAAGTTTATTGCTCGGGTTGATTGGGCTTTTGCCATTGGCTATGTATCAACCAGACCAAGTCGCCTAAGTGATCCTGCTGATCTAAGTTTGAAGTGTCAGACTGAGTGCTATTGAAAGCTAAAGTGGGTTGGTGAACGGTAACAGTGTGGAAGCCTACTTGTTTGAAAAACTGAGCCGCTTCAGGCGGACTGACAAAGTGAAAGCCAAAGGCGCTACGAGACATCCATTTTAAAAGCTTGCTACTGCTCCAGATAAAATTAGCCAGCTTATTTTTCACAGGTTCAGGGTAGAGGTCAGTCAGATAATATAACTGATCAAACTGCTGTCCGTATTGGACAATGCCTTGTAACAGTTGAGCGAGCATGTTTTTGCTAAAGTAGTTGATCAGACCTTCACTCACCACCACCAAAGGGCGGTTTGGGTCAAACACCTCAAAGGCACGGGCAAAATCTGCGCTAAATAAGTCGGCGGAGAGAACCGTTGGACTGGTCTGATCGATCTGTTTTAAGGCCTGAGTTTTCATTTGTGCCATGTCTGGTAAGTCGAGTTCACGATAGTCAATCTCAGGATACTGTTGGCGAAAGCTCCAGCCGCGTGGGGACAGACCACTGGCAATTTCTAAAACTTGTAAGTTTGGGTACTGTTGGATCAGCGCGCTGAGGTGGTCATCAATCATTTGATGACGCTGTTTTAAGGTCGTGCGCATGCTGCCACCGACGTGTTTTTCGGCCCAACTTTCGAGTGGATGCACCAGTTTGGCCAGTAACTTCCCTTTGCGGGTGGCAAATACAGGATGTGAGATGCCCATGCTATACCAAATATAGCCTGTATAGTGCGCAGTAAAAGAGATGTGGCGATGAGCCGATAAAGCATCTGTCATGGTATCCGTACCCGATATTTTGTTATTTTAGCGTTGTTGTTTGGGCAATGCAGAGCAAGCCTGTTGATTTATTTTGAGTTTATCATAATGAAAAAAGGACATCTTGTGATGTCCCTTTGTCCGAAATGTCGCGGTTGAAATGGTCAAAGATGAAGTGCTTAACTTAATCTAAATAGTTCCACTTGGTCGCGTACTTTGGCCCAATCTTCACCTAAATGCAGCGTCGATTGAACATTGACGTTTGGAATCTGACCACGCATGCGTTCTAAGCGAGTTTGGTTTGGCAGAGCCAGTTGGTTAATCCCCTCCAAAGCCACGCATGCAGCTGCTCGGTCATTACACACCAGTCCCATGTCACAGCCTGCATGGAGTGCGGCTTGAATGCGTGCATCTGCACCGCCTGCAACACATGCGGCTTGCATGCTTAAGTCATCTGAGAATAAAACACCATCAAAGCCCAGTTGTTGACGTAGAACGGTTTGAATCCAATACGGTGAAAAACCTGCTGGGTTTGGATCGACTTGGTTATAAATTACATGGGCAGGCATGAGTGCATCCAACTGTGGCATCAGTTTGATAAAGGTCTGCATATCTTTGGCATAAATTTCATCATATGTGCGTGAGTCGATGGCTGCTGCGACATGCGAGTCTGCTTTGACTGAACCATGGCCGGGGAAATGTTTGCCTGTCGATGCCATGCCTGCGGCTTTCATCCCTTTTAGGAACGCACTGGCCAGCGGTACGATGTCTTGAATATTTTTAGCAAAGCCACGGTCACCAATCACATCACTGATGTCATTTAAATCGAGTACAGGGGCAAAGCTAAAGTCGATACCGACTGCAAGCACTTCTGTCGCCATCAACCAGCCAGATTGTTCTGCCAAGCTTAAGGCTTTTTCAGGTTCGCTTAAGAATAGCTCGCCAAACTTACCCATTGCAGGAAGTAGGCTAAAGCCCTGTTTTAAGCGTTGAACGCGTCCACCTTCTTGATCGACAGCAATCAAAATATCAGGACGAATTCGGCGCATGTGGTCGGTGAGGGCGCGAACTTGTGCAGGAGATTCAATATTTCGTCCAAATAAAATCATGCCACCGACTTGCGGTGCTTGTAATAGTGCAATATCTTCTTGAGTAAGTTCTGTGCCTGCGATGTCGAGCATCAATGCGCCAATCATATTGGGTGTCCGTATTTGATTTTTTGGTCAGTGACTGTTTTGGCTCTGAAAGGTGAGCGAAACAGGTCGTCGAAAACAATACCCGAATTTTGCAATGATTTGCTACATTTTGTCAGCACAGATTATGATAAAACTACACGACATAAACAGATTAAGTTGTTTAAGATTTTGAATATTCTCAATTCATGTCGAAAAATGACATTGTAATTTTGGTCAAAAACCAAGGAACTAAGAATTATTTATGAAACTTCAAACCATTGCTTGTGCGGTTGCAATTGCAACGGGTGGATTCTTTTTCACCCATGCCATTAATGAAGCCATTGCAGCGACTGAAACTACCGCTGTAACCAAACAAGCTATTGTTCCGTCGCAGGAGCAGGCTTTGGTGTCTCGTCAACTGGCGACCTTGGTTGACCGTCAACATTATCTCAATCAACGTTTAGATGCGAAAACATCGGCACGTATTCTCGATTTCTATCTGGACAGTTTAGATCCAGACCATTCGTTGTTTCTTGCCTCTGAAGTAGAGAGTTATAAGCGTAAATATGGCTCAAACTTAGGTGCGGCTTTAAAAGCAGGTGACTTAAGTGGGCCGTATGCGATTCATGCACAGTATCGAGATCGTTTGACCCAGTTTTATACCTATATGTTGGATGAGCTGAAAAAGCCGCAGAATTTAAAACAAGCCAACGTTTATATCGAAACGGATCGTGAAAAGGCACCGTATTTTGCCAATGAAGCGGCGCAGCGTCAGCATTGGAACAAAATGCTGGTTTCGCAGCTGATTAATTTGACCATCAGTAAAGAAGAAGAGTTAGCGAAGCAAAAAGCGCTTAAAGCCAACCCAGAATTGGCCAATGGACAAGATCTCACTAGCTCGGAAGATTTAACCCCAGTACAAACCTTAACCAAGCGTTATATGCGCCAGTTAGAACGTATTTCACGGGTGAAAAGTGATGATGTGTTAGACAAAACACTCAATGCGATGACGCTGACATATGATCCGCACAGTAACTATTTCCCACCTGTCGATGCAATGGAGTTGAATCGCCAGACGACTTTGCAACTTGAAGGGATTGGGGTGTCGATTCGACCTGAACGGGGCAATGAAGACTACACCAAAATCGAAACCATTGTAGAAGGTGGTCCTGCGAGCAAGTCTGGACAGGTGAAGTCGGGTGACCGCATTATTGGTGTGGCGCAAGATGGCGAAAAAATGGTGGATGTGATCGGTTGGCCGAGCAATGAAATTGTGGGCTTAATCCGTGGTAAACGCGGTACCAAAGTTACCATACGCTTACTCGGTTCAGGTGCACCGATGAGCCAAGCGCGTAATGTGACCATTACCCGTGACGTCATTCAAGAAGAAGATGCTGGGGTACGTTCACGTACTGTGAATGTGACGCGCGATGGGCAACAATACACCTTTGGTGTGATTGAGATTCCGTCTTTCTATTTGAACTATCGTGCACGTCGTGCGGGCACGGAATATCGTTCTGTATCTGAAGATACCAACAATGCGCTGAAAACTTTAGCGGCCAAAAATGTATCAGGGATTATTATCGACTTACGTAATAACCCAGGGGGCTCACTTGAAGAAGTGGCTCGTATGCTTGGGCAGGTGATTAAGTCAGGTCCTGTGGTGCAAATTCGAGATGGTAACGGCAATGTGAGCGTTTTCGAAGACGATGACAATGGTGCACAGACCTATGCAGGTCCACTGGCAGTGATGGTGAATTTAGCATCTGCGTCTGCAAGCGAAATTTATTCTGCTGCGATTCAAGACTATGAACGTGGCATTGTGATTGGTAGCACCACCACAGGGAAAGGAACGGCACAAGTTCAGCTTGACAACTTGGCGCATGGTCAAGCGACACTAACGCAACGTAAGTTTTACCGTGTAACGGGTGGCAGTACGCAAAACAAAGGCGTAATTCCAGACGTGAAGCTGGTAGATATTTACAATGAAGAGTTTGGTGAGCGTAAAGCGAAAAATGCGCTTGAGTGGGACACCATTCCAACCGCACCGTTTAAACGTGAAGGCAGTATTGCACCGTATGTAAAACGTTTAGGTGAGCTGTCGCAAGCACGCGTTAAAGTCGATCCACAGTTTAACTATCTTGAACAGCGTAAAGACATCTCGAAAAAGACCGAAGATCAAAAACGTGTGGTTTTAGATATTGATCAACGTAAAGCTGAATTGTTGGCACTGGAAAAACAGACTTTAGATTCGGAAAACAAGCGCCGTCAGATTGCAGGACAAAAGCCTTATGCAAACTGGGAAAGCTATCAAGCTTCTATGGAAGCTTTGGTTGAAGCACGCGCTAAAATGAAAGCGAATCAGCGTCCTGCATTGCCTGAAGAGGAAGCATTTGTGACTGAATCTGCACATGTCTTGTTAGATTATGCCAAGTTGCAAAAAGGCACTGCAAAATAGTTTAATCTTTGAGCAGACATATTAAAAAGCCAGTTTAGACTGGCTTTTTATTTAAATTGTGATTTAAAACACAAATGCAGGTTTGGCGGGTTGCCAAACCGATCTTCAAGGTAAAATAAATCTATAAATTCTAATAAGATTTCTATGTTTTTTTCTTGACCTGAACCTATTTGTATAAGATTCTTAATCGGGTAGCAATGCTTTTCGCCTTTGATAAAAAGGATATATAAATGAAGAAAAAGAGCAATTAATACGGACACTTTATATGATGCATGTGCATTACGATTTTAGTTTGGTATTAGGTTCAATAGTTGTGGCATTGTTGGCGTGTTTTTTTGCAGTGTCGACCGAACGCTTATTATTTCGTGCTTGGCGTAAAAAATTTCAAACAGGTTTAATTTTACTCAGTAGTTTTTTCTTAGGCTGTGCCATTTGGGCCATGCATTTTGTGGGCATGTTGGCTTGTGATTTGCCGACGCATAGTTATTTTGACCCTGCGTTGACGATTCTTTCTTTTTTTATTGCCTTTATTGCATCTGTTTTTTCAATTTGGTTGACCACGCGTCAGACCTTACCTTTCTTAAGATTGGTCTTGGGGTCGGTATTGATGGGGCTTGGTATTTCAGGCATGCATTATACCGGTATGATAGGGCTGATTATTGAGGGCTATCAGAGTGCTTATGATCCCTTGCTGACAGTGTTCTCTATCTTGATTGCGATTAGTGGGTCGGGTTTAACCTTTTGGCTGATTTTTAAATATAAAAGTGCGGTCAGCAAGAAACTGTTGTACCAATGGTGTGTCGCATCGATGATGGCCTTGACCATCGTGAGTATGCATTATACCGGTATGCTTGCAGTCTCGTTCTATCCAACCCATAGTGATAAACTGGTCATGACCCTTGAAGCAGGTCAAAGCATCGTTTTATTTGTTGTTATCTTTATTACCTGTTTGATTTTGGTGGCAGCATTTGTTGTTGCGGTGCTGGAACAACGTTTAGAAGAGCGCAATATTCAACTTTCTCTGGCCAATAAAGAGTTGGCAAATCAGGCGGTGCAGGACAATTTAACCAAGCTGCCCAATCGATTGTATTTGGCAGAATACGCCCATTTCTTGTTTACAGATCACCGCTTCCGCAATGAAAGCATCGCCTTTTTGTATATCGATTTAGACCGCTTTAAAGCCGTGAATGATGTCTTTGGGCACCATGTTGGGGATCAATTATTGGTTCAACTGACCACACGAATTTATCGCCACTTAAGTAAAAATGAAAAAATTCTCAGAATTGGTGGGGACGAGTTTCTAATGGTGCTGGAGCAGGCCACTCCAGAGCAAGCGTGCCAAATGGCGGAGCACGTGCTGGAGTTGATTCAAGATAGCTTTTTGATTGCGGGTAAAGAAATCAATGTGTCTGCGAGTATTGGTATTGCGATGTATCCTGAGCATGGTAGTAATTTGCAAGATCTATTGATTAATGCCGATGCAGCGATGCTGACCTCAAAATATCAGGGAAGAAATACCTATTCTATTTTTAACTACAGTTTTGACCAACAAGAAGCGAAAAGCCAAACTAAGCTAATCAATGACTTATATAAAGCCGTAGAAGAACAACAGTTTGTTTTGTATTACCAGCCTAAATTTACCATCCAAGATCAACGGATTTGTGGGGTCGAGGCATTGATTCGCTGGAAACATCCGACTTTAGGTTTGTTGACGCCCAATATGTTTATTAAAGGTGCGGAGAAAACAGGGTTGATTATCCAAATGGGGTATTGGGCTCTGGAGCAAGCCTGTAAACAACTGCAAATCTGGGAGCGAGAGAAAATTGAACTCTATCCAATTGCCGTGAATTTATCGGCGGTGCAGTTTGAGCATAAGCATTTATTTAATAATCTTGAGCATCTTTTTGATAAATATAAAGTCAATCCAAATCATTTAATTATTGAAATCACTGAAAGTACCGCCATGCACCATATCGAAGCTAGCATTCGTACCTTACAGCGTTTACGTGAAATGGGGATTCGTTTGGCGATTGATGACTTTGGGACAGGACATTCTAGCTTTTTATATTTAAAAAACCTACCTGTAGATGAGTTGAAGATTGATCGCGGTTTTATTCATGAGCTGACTGTTGGCTCAAAAGATGAAATGATCTTAGAAAGTATTGTTCATCTAGCGATTCGCTTAGGCTTAGTCGTGACGGCAGAAGGTGTAGAAAGTCCTTTGCAAATGGAAATTTTATCGCGGTTAGGCTGTCAGCAATTACAAGGCTATTTGTTGGGTATGCCTATGGATGTTAAGCGCTTAGAAGAGTTTGAGTACACATCGTCAACTTATTTCAATTAAGCCGTTGATTGAAACGCTTTGGCGTGAGGTGCTTTCTCGCTTCGCTCGATAAAAGACAATAGAAGCTCAAGCGGTATTCGGATACAATTAGCCCAATTTAGAATTTCTTTTATAGGACTTTGTGGTCGTATCGACCATGAGGGCTATGATCAATTGCAGATTTAATTTATGTTTAAAAATGAATTAGCCGCGCAAGTTGCGCAGCGTCGCACCTTTGCGATTATTTCCCACCCCGATGCTGGTAAGACCACCATGACAGAAAAATTGCTGTTGTGGGGACAGGCCATTCAGATTGCAGGTATGGTGAAAAGCCGTAAATCGGACCGTGCAGCCACTTCGGACTGGATGGAAATGGAAAAAGAACGTGGTATTTCGATCACCACCTCTGTCATGCAGTTTCCATTTAAAGACAAGATGATCAACCTACTCGATACGCCGGGACATGAAGACTTCTCTGAAGATACGTATCGTACCTTAACGGCGGTCGATTCAGCTTTGATGGTGATCGATGGTGCAAAAGGTGTCGAAGATCGTACTGTGAAACTGATGGAAGTGTGTCGTATGCGTGACACACCGATCATTTCGTTTGTGAACAAAATGGACCGTGAAATCCGTGAGCCTTTAGAGCTGTTGGATGAAATTGAAAACGTTCTCAAAATCAAATGTGTGCCGATCACTTGGCCGCTTGGTACAGGTCGTGACTTCGCTGGGGTGTTTAACCTGATCGAAGAAAAGTTTTATGTGTATAAAGCAGGTTTTGGTTCAACCATTACCGAAATCGAAGTCCGTGATGGTTATGACTATCCAGACTTACGTGAAAAAGTCGGTGAGCTGGCTTGGGCGGCATTTGAAGAGTCTCTAGAGTTGGTGCAAATGGCCAATGAGCCTTTAGACCGCATAGAGTTCCTTGCGGGTCGTCAAACGCCTGTATTGTTTGGTACAGCATTAGGTAACTTTGGTGTAGACCATGTGTTAGATGCATTTAGCAACTATGCGCCTGAACCTAAAGCACACCCAACAGAAAATCGTTTGGTTGAAGCAACTGAAGAAGGTTTTACTGGCTTTGTCTTTAAAATTCAAGCCAATATGGACCCGAAACACCGTGACCGTATTGCCTTTATGCGTATTTGTTCAGGCAAATATGAAAAAGGTTTGAAAATGAAGCATGTGCGTCTAGATAAAGATGTGCGTATTAGTGATGCTTTGACTTTCTTAGCCGGTGATCGCCAGCATCTAGAAGAAGCATGGCCGGGCGACATTATTGGTTTACATAACCACGGTACGATTCAAATTGGTGATACCTTCACCTCAGGTGAAAAATTGCAATTTACGGGTATTCCGCACTTCGCCCCTGAAATGTTCCGCCGTGTACGTTTGAAAGATCCATTGAAATCGAAGCAGTTACAAAAAGGCTTAAAAGAACTTTCAGAAGAAGGTGCAACACAGGTCTTCATGCCGCAAAATAGCAATGACTTGATTGTCGGTGCGGTAGGTGTGCTTCAGTTTGAAGTGGTGGCATACCGTTTGAAAGAAGAATACAAAGTCGACTGCGTCTACGAGCCTGTGAGTATTAACACTGTGCGCTGGGTGTCATGTGATGATGACAAAAAATTCAATGAATTTAAGAAAAAAGCACATGATCAACTATCGGTAGATGGTGGTGGTCACTTGACCTATTTGGCACCGAGTCGTGTGAACTTACAATTGATGCAAGAGCGCTATCCAGACATCGTGTTCCGTAATACCCGTGAACACTAATCGGGATTTTAAAAAATAAAACAGCTTCTTCGTGAAGCTGTTTTATTATGCAAGATACTTTATTTTAATCATGAATTTCATGGAAGACGCATGTTGCAGAAACAGGCTATTTATACAATATTGGTGAGTTTGACTGTCTTATTGACAGCATGTGACTCCTCTAAAAAATCTGAAACAGACGCAGATGCCAAAAGCTCGACATTTAAAACAGAGCAGGCTGAAGTGTTACCGTATTTGAATATTCAGCAACAAGCTGCTGATATTGCACAGCCATTTTGTGAAACCAAGAATTGTATTGAGTTGGATCTGCAAAGCTTAACAACGGCAGATCCGTGGTTAAACCAATGGATTGCCAAAAGTCAGGCTCGCGTGATTCAAGATCAAATTGGCTTAAAACAAGACATGAGCTTACAGCAAGCCATTAATGCCTATGTGAAAAAGTCGGATACATGGCAAGCCGAATTCAAGGGTAACAAGGCTTATAGCTTGGCAATGTATACGCGTATACCGTATCAGCGCAATCAGTTTGTGCTCATGCAAATTGGGGTTGATACCAATCAAGAGAATGTAAATGTTAAGGAACGTTATTATTTCTTTGTTGCGGATCGTAAAAACCAAAAAGCGGTGGCATTATTAGATTTAATTCACCCGAAACAGCAACTGGCGATGAATGTGTTGGTGCAAAATGCATATCAAGACTGGCTGAAGAAACAAGAACCTGAAGTGAGAAAATCTGCACCAGCGAAGTTGTACTGGGGGCAAGCAGATTGGTTTTTTGACCAAGAGGGCATCGGTTTACATTATCGGACTCATGAGATTGTAAAAGATGGCACTCAGCTTGATATTTATTTGACGAAAGCACAAACTCAACAGATATTAAAAGCCGATGTCTATACCCAGTTGTTTTAGTGCATTGGCCAAAGCAAGAGCTGGCTTCACAAGGTAATAGGTTATATATGTTAAAAAGCAAAACAATATTTACAATCAGCGTACTTGCAGTTGCCATTAGTTTGACAGCCTGCCAACCAAAAGATAAAGAGCCTCAAACTCCTGCAACGCAAACCACAGCAGCTTCAGAGGCAGAAACCGCCTTAAAGCTGGTCGGTGACACCGAAAAATTACAATTCGAATTACCTGAATGTGATGGCAATGCTTGCCCAGAATTAAACATTGATCGTTTGCAAAGTAATCAAGCGTTTATTGATGATTTTATTGATCAACAAATTGTGAAAGATTTATCGCAGATTATTGATATTTCGCCTATGCATAGCAGTTCTGCTACCGAGGCATCAAGTGCTGTGGCGGCAAGTTCTGAACCTGCGGTAGTGGGCCAAGTCCTCACCCCTAAACTGAAATTAGAGAAACAAGTTCAACCTTATTTGGCTGCTTTTCTGGGTTTAGATCAAGAGTTGAAAGCCTTAAGTTCTAACCATCAAATTAGTTTGATGATTAAGCCGAAAATTCTAAATGCCAAAGATCCTTTGGCTACGGTGGTGTTGAACACCAGCAGCTACTTAGGCGGTGCACATGGTTCATCGTCACAGCATTATTATAATTTTGACTTGAAGCAGCAAAAACTGGTGAGTCTGGATGATCTATTGTTGCCGAATCAGAAGGCGGCGTTAAATAGAGTAGCGCATGAAGCCTTTCGTGCTTGGGTTGTGGACTCTAAGTTAGCGACCAATGTCGATGAATATGAGCAAGCGTGGAAGTTTAGCTTGAGTAACAATTATTACTTGGGCACTGAAGGTCTGATTTTGCAATATGGCGAGTATGAAATTGGCCCTTATGTGGTGGGTTTACCGCGCTTAACTCTTGGCTATGATCAACTCCAGAAAATTTTAAAGCCTGAGTATTTACCCAAAGCCAAACAGAGCGCACAGGCTGCTTCAGAAGCCAAGAGCTAATCAAGCATGAGCTTGCCTCTGTTCGACACCCATACTCATTTTGATGTTGCCGATTTTGATACTGATCGGCAGCATTTGGCCGAGCAAGCAAAATGTGTTGGGGTAGAGGCACTGGTCCTTATTGGTTTTCTTGAATCACGATTTGATGCGCTGATTCAGACCCATCAGCAATTAAAAAGCTGGAAGAATGTTCCATGCTCTTATCTTGCCCCAGGTTTACATCCGTTTTATATCGAACAGCATCAGACTGAACACTTACAACGTTTAGAGCAGGTTTTGCAGCAGCAGGACTGTGTGGCTGTGGGTGAAATTGGTTTAGACACCTTTTTAAAAGAGCATAAACAGCCTGCACTTTTCGCCAAGCAGCAATCTTATTTTTCTGAACAACTGGAACTTGCTCAGCAATATCAAAAGCCAGTGTTATTACATATTCGCAAAGCACATGCAGAAAGCATTGCCATTTTAAAAGCCCAAAAATTCAAATTTGGTGGTATCGCTCATGCCTTTAGTGGTGGGGTGGAAGAAGCCAAGGCCTTGGTCAAACTCGGTTTTAAAATTGGGGTGACAGGGCAAATCACTAATCCAAATGCCAAAAAATTGCATCAAGTGGTGCAAGCACTTGGTAGCGAACATTTGGTGATTGAAACGGACTGTCCAGATATGACACCGTTGTGTTGTCAAACATCGACCGAGCATCGCACCCGCAATACACCGGTGAATTTACCTTATGTTTTGGAGAGTCTCGCACAGACACTGGATCAGTCTGAGCGGTCGCTAGCAGCCCAACTCTGGCAGAACTCATTGGCTGCGTTACATTTAAAATTTTAGAAGAATAAGACAGTAATCTCGATAAAAATAAGATAACCAAAAGGGAACACATTCTTTTCTAAACAGGCTTACATTAAAGAAAGAACATCATAATAAATAAATTCGCCAATACTGGGAGGGCAACCGAATGGCCAGATATAGCAAAATCAATAGTTTCAATGCATTACAAATACTCATGGTGGGTGCAAAATCCTATCAAATTTTTAACCTCCCTCAAGCCGCCCAAACATTGGGTAATATTGATCAATTACCCAAGTCTTTAAAGGTCTTACTCGAAAATTTACTCCGTTTTGAAGATCAAAAAAGTGTAAAAGTAGAGCATATTCAAGCCCTAGTCGATTGGCAAAAAACCAGAAGCTCTGATCAAGAAATTCAATATCGGCCTGCACGTGTGCTGATGCAGGATTTCACAGGGGTTCCTGCCGTGGTTGACTTGGCTGCCATGCGTGCCGCAATGGCACAAGCGGGTGGCGATCCGAATTTGATAAATCCCTTGTCCCCTGTCGATTTGGTGATTGACCATTCCGTGATGGTCGATCATTTTGCGGATAAAGATGCCTTTGCTGAAAATGTCGAAATTGAAATGCAACGCAATGGTGAGCGCTATCAATTTCTGCGTTGGGGACAATCGGCCTTTAATAACTTTAGCGTTGTCCCGCCCGGTACAGGAATTTGCCACCAAGTCAATTTAGAGTATTTGGCTCAAGCGGTATGGCTGGGGGAGGATGAGGGACAAACTTTTGCGTTCCCTGATACCTTGGTGGGAACAGATTCGCATACCACCATGATCAATGGCTTAGGCGTGCTCGGTTGGGGTGTTGGCGGGATTGAAGCTGAAGCGGCGATGCTCGGGCAGCCTGTATCCATGTTGATTCCTGAAGTCATCGGTTTCAAACTCATAGGGAAACTCAATGAAGGTATTACCGCAACGGATTTGGTTTTAACCATCACACAAATGCTACGCCAAAAAGGCGTGGTTGGTAAATTTGTCGAATTTTATGGCGATGGTTTGGCTGACTTGCCTTTGGCTGACCGCGCAACTATTGCCAATATGGCTCCTGAATATGGTGCAACCTGTGGTTTCTTCCCCATTGATGACGTGACCTTGGCCTATTTAGCGTTGACGGGTCGTGAGCAGCAACGGATTGATTTGGTTGAAGCGTATAGTAAAGCGCAGGGCTTATGGCGAAATGCAGGTGATGAACCCGTTTTTACCGATACGTTGAGCTTGGACATGAGCACAGTGCAGGCCAGTTTGGCAGGCCCTAAACGTCCGCAAGATCGTGTCTTGCTAGCAGATGTACCTAAAACTTTTCATGATTTGATGGAACTAACGCTAAAGCCCGCCAAAGAGGCGAAAGAGCGTTTAGAAAATGAAGGTGGTGGCACAGCTGTTGAAGCTAAAAAAGCTAATCTACCGCATGAGGAGCCATCTTGCACCATTGATGGAAAATCCTATCCCTTGAATCATGGTGATGTGGTGATTTCAGCCATCACCTCATGTACCAATACATCCAATCCGAGCGTGATGTTGGCTGCAGGACTCCTCGCCAAAAAAGCCATTGAAAAAGGCCTACAGCGTAAACCGTGGGTGAAAAGTTCGCTTGCACCTGGTTCTAAAGTCGTGACCGATTATTTGGCTGCGGCAGGTTTAACACCGTATTTGGATGAATTGGGTTATAACCTAGTCGGTTATGGCTGTACCACGTGTATTGGGAACTCTGGACCACTGCCTGAACCGATTGAAGAAGCCATACAGTGCCATGATCTCAATGTCGCTTCAGTGCTTTCAGGCAACCGTAACTTTGAAGGGCGTGTGCATCCTCTGGTGAAAACCAACTGGTTGGCTTCGCCGCCTTTGGTGGTGGCTTATGGTTTGACGGGCAATATCCGTACAGATTTGACTACACAACCGATTGGTCTAGGCAAAGATGGGCAAGCAGTCTATTTGAAAGATATTTGGCCGAGTCAGGCTGAAATTGATCATGCGCTACAGAGCGTAAATACCGCGATGTTCCATAAAGAATATGCCGCAGTATTTGATGGTGATGCAGCATGGCAGGCGATTCAGATTCCTCAAAGTCAGACCTATGCTTGGCAAGAGAATTCAACCTATATTCGCCACCCGCCATTTTTTGAAGAGATAGATCAGCCACCGAAACCGATTACCAATATTGAACAGGCACGTATTTTGGCTGTGCTTGGAGACTCGGTCACCACCGATCATATTTCCCCAGCGGGTAATATCAAGAAAGACAGCCCCGCGGGACGCTATTTGCAAGAGCAAGGGGTTGAACCCAAAGACTTCAACTCTTACGGGTCTCGACGTGGGAACCATGAAGTGATGATGCGAGGTACTTTTGCCAATATCCGCATTAAGAATGAAATGTTGGGCGGTGAAGAAGGTGGAAACACGATCTATATTCCAACCGGAGAAACCTTGCCGATTTATGATGCTTCTATGCTTTATCAGCAGCAACATATGCCATTAATCATTATTGCTGGGAAAGAGTATGGCACAGGCTCATCACGTGACTGGGCTGCCAAAGGTACGAACTTATTGGGAGTTAAAGCGGTGATTGCCGAAAGTTTTGAACGAATTCATCGTTCGAATTTGGTTGGTATGGGTGTATTGCCATTGCAATTTATCGATGGACAAACACGCCAATTCTTAAATTTGACAGGTCGGGAAGTGCTTTCGATTCATGGGTTGTCGGATGATCTCCAACCGCATCAAACCTTGGAAATTCAAGTGTTTCGAGAAGATGGTAGCCAAGACCAATTTACAGTGTTGTGCCGTATTGATACCTTGAATGAGGTCGAATACTTTAAAGCTGGCGGTATTTTGCATTATGTACTGCGTAATTTAATTGCAGCCTAATCTCAATGTAATAAAGTCCTGTCAGTAGCAGGGCTTTATTGTTTGTAGCGATACATTCAATCCAAGGTCGTATTCAGGTAAAATGAACACGATTTTACCGATATAGATGTACGCATGACTGATCTGCAACATGATGAATATGACCGCCGTTTTGCTGGTGTAGCCAAAATTTATGGAGACGAGGCCTTTTCATATTATGAAAAAAGTCATGTGATGGTGATCGGAATTGGTGGTGTAGGTTCGTGGGCAGTCGAGGCTTTAGCGCGTACAGGCGTTGGAGAATTAACACTGGTTGATATGGACTCGATTGCGGCTTCCAATATTAACCGTCAATTGCCAGCCATGAGCTCAACCTTGGGTCATGAAAAAATTGAAGTGATGGCCGAGCGTTGTCGATCCATCAATCCACGGATCAAAATCAATTTGATCGATGACTATTTGACCCCAGAAAATGTCAAAGAAATTTTAGAACATCGACCAGACTTAATTTTAGATTGTATTGATGACGTCAAAGCTAAATTAGCACTGATGTTGCACTGTCGTTTTAATAAGATCCCATTGATTGTTTCAGGGGGAGCCGGGGGTAAGCTCGACCCATTGAAAATCCGAGTGGCTGATCTGTCTAAAACCGAACAAGATCCCATGTTAGCAAAGCTTCGAACTCAGTTGCGTGGCATGGGGATTTGTAAAAAACCAAAAGAAAAGTTCGGCATTAGCTGTGTCTATTCCATCGATAATCCATTTTCCAGCGCAGATGTGTGTCCAAGTGCAGGCCTACGCTGTGGTGGCTATGGTTCTGCGGTGGTGGTGACTTCAAGCTTTGCGATGGTGGCAGTGGCGGAAGTGTTGAAAAAACTAGATGGAATGAAAGCGAAACAATAATACTGTTTTAGGTTTAATTGGACTGTATACATCGATATATTGATACAGTCCATAGACCACAAAAAATATTGAAACCAATAGAAAAAAGAGAAAAAAATGAGCTTTTTAAAAAAATTATGGGGTTCTCAAAAACAAAAAACGCCTGCGAATGAAAATGCATATACTGCATTTTGGCAATGGTTTCAGCAGCATCAACAGCATTTTCACCACATTGTGAATCAAGGCAGTAAAACTGAAATCGAGCGGGATTTCTTTGATCGATTGACGCCTGAATTGGAAAAAGTCCATAGCGGCATCTTTTTTCTGACGGGCATGCTGACCCCGCAAACAGCTGAATTAATTCTTACCCCCGATGGCATCATTCCAAATATTGTTTTTGTGGAAGAGCTGATTGCAGCTGCACCTGAGATTGCAGGGTGGAAGTTCACTGCGCTTAAACCTGAAAGCGATATTCATCAAGTCGGGATTAATATGCATGGCTATGAGTTTAGTCAGCAGACTTTGTCTTTTTATTTTAATCAGCAAGCCGAGTATCCCGATGAGATAGATCTGATTGTGGTACATGATGAATATAATCCAGCTGAAAACGATGCGTTTTTACAGGCTGTGTATATTTTCCTCGATAACTATTTGGGCGAGTATGATGCGATCACCAAATTAGACAATGTTTCTGTGCAGTCTAAGCAAGGTGCCGAAAAAGAATTGCTACCGATTCACTTGCTCAAAAAGATTTTAATTTTAAAAAGTAGCGAAATTTCAAGACTAGATAAAATTACCCGTTCAAATACGGATGCTGATGAATTTGTCAGTTTGGAAGGTGAAACCAATGAAGGTCTACCGTTGCTGGCGACTTTAAATCGTACACTTTTAACATGGGATCAAAAAGCCTCACATCCGTGGATGATGTTGATTGAAATCTCTTATGATGGTCAGCATTCAAATGGCATGCCTGCATCTACAGATTATGAGCTACTGAATTTGATAGAAGACGAATTATTACAAGAGCTTAAGGATGTGGATGGCTATTTAAATATTGGTCGTGAAACGGGTAATCACTTAAGAACCATATATTTTGCGTGTAAAGAGTTTCGAAAGCCATCCAAAGTCATTGATCAAGTAATTGAAAAATATAAAGACAACTTTGAAATAGAGGTCAGACTGTTTAAAGACAAATACTGGCGTGCTCTGAGTAAATTTACCGGTTAAGCTCTTATTTAAAAGAAGAGTTCGCCTGAAGCACTTTTAAAATATAACGGGATAAAGCAACTCCATGACTCATCTTTCAGGGCATTCCAAACTTGATGTTAAAATAGTGGCTTTAGGGATCATTTTGAGTTGTGGTGTTGTATATGCTATTTACTCAACCGTTCGTCATTTTTATGTTTTAAATCAGGTCAATGAAGCCAAAGAAATGATGAGTGATATACAGTCATTATTGGTTTGGTCAATGCATCAGCATCATGATGATGTCACGCAGGCTTGTCATTTTAAAAATATACAACAGATTGCTCAATCCGTAGAATTTCAAAATATGAATCGTATTTTAAAATTACAGGATCAAATTCATCAGCAAAGTCAATTTGTTGAACAGATTAAAGTAAATGCCACCCCTGATTTACATGGTTGTATAACTACGGCTTACTTTAGAAAAGAACCCTTTGTCAGCGAGCTTATTGCAGGAAAGTATATTTCCTATCATTATGATTTTAAGACTGAAACAATAAAATGTGTCACCAATATACACAAGCGTGCTTTAGTGAAAGCTTGTACTCGGCTATAACGGTGAAACATAAAAAAGCGAAGCAGATGCTTCGCTTTTTTCGTTTAGATCAACGTTCTAAATTACTGAGCTAGAGTGTGTTCTTTTAAATAATCTTCGGTGCGTTGCATTGCGTCTTTAATGTTAAGAATTGCATTTTCAACATCGGCAAAAGTCTTGGCATTACCACCACTTAAAGCCTGACGCCATTTTCGAGCACCCGGAAGGTTTTGGAATAAACCCAAAATATGGCGCGTGATAATCGACAATGGCGCACCCTCAGCCATACGCTTTGCAATATACGGCAGCATTTGGTCAATAATTTCAAAGCGATCAGGTAGATCCAAATTCCACAGCTGTCCCAGCTCTGCCAAAAGGTAGGGATTATGGTAGGCCTCACGACCAATCATCACACCATCCACATGTTTGAGATGTTCCTGTGTTTCAGCAAAGGTTTTGATCCCGCCATTAATCTCAATCAATAGATTTGGACGTTCTTGCTTTAAACGATAGACATCTTCATAACGTAGTGGCGGAACGTCACGGTTTTCTTTCGGAGAAAGTCCCTGAAGCAAGGCAATACGCGCGTGTACAATAAAATTATCACAGCCCGTTTTGGCCACGGTATCAACAAAATGCAGCATTTCTTCATAAGAATGCATGTCATCAATCCCGATACGGTGTTTTACCGTCACTCGAATATCTACTGCATTTTGCATTTCAGCGATACATTCTGCAACGAGGTCAGGTTCTGCCATGAGGCAGGCACCAATTTTATTGTTTTGTACACGGTCACTTGGACAGCCGACATTTAAATTGACTTCATCATAACCCCAGTCTTGTGCCATTTTGGTACAAGTGGCTAGGTCTTTAGGGTTAGATCCACCCAATTGTAAAATGATCGGGTGTTCTTCATTGTTATAGTCGAGATGGCGATTTGCACCGCCAAACAGAATCGCGCCAGTGGTCACCATTTCGGTATAAAGGATGACATTCGGGTTAAATAAACGCGCAAAGAAACGATAGTCTTTGGTTGTCCAATCCATCATCGGTGCAACACTGATTCGTGGAGATTGAGGGGTTTCAATGGTTTTGTCAGTATTCATTAAAAAATCAGGCTCTTGATCAGTGTTTATCAGCTTTTGTCTGCAAAGACATGGTGAACAACCTATGTCTTAGAGCGGAAGCGGTGCAAAGAAATATGTGGGAAATTACATGAAAATCAGATGTCGCAAAGCCAAAGCGTCAATCCATTTATTGAGCAAGATACAGCACAATGTAATGAGCTGAAATGCATTCATTACCGATAGGAGGATCTTTGGGAGTGGACGAAAAATGAAACTCGGTGCTTCATTTTTATTCAGGTATTTCCGATAGCACGCAATACTATCACAAAAATGGAATACATTCATTGAGAGGTATTATCTGCTTTTATCAACCTTAGAACTTATAATTAATGGTAAGAGGAGCAGCCAATATTCATTAGATACATTGAAATATAGAAAACAGAATGTTTTTTTCGATAGAACATTCACACTGAACTTGTGGGATTTATCAATCATTATGTCCTAGCAGGATTAAATTGAATTTAGCTTAATCATTCAGTATGTTGAATATATAGAAGAATAAAGTATAGGAAAAGCCGATGTTGCTTTTAGAAGAAATTTTTAAAACTAAAAAAATACAACAGAGTGATGAGTTTAATCTGAGAATACATCGTGGGCTGAGTTGGTTAAAGCAAGCATTCCTGCTCGATCATGATCCCGATTTGCAATTTATCAGCCTCTGGATTTCTTTCAATGCGATATATGCACAAGACTTGGGGCAAAGTCAGGACAAACAGAGTTTACGTCAGTTCTTACATTTAATTTGCCAGCATGATGTCGATCATAGAATTTATAGCATTTTATGGGACAAGTTTAGTCAAGCCATTCGTATGCTCTTAGACAACCAATACACCTATCAAGGCTATTGGGACTATCAAAATAAGAAAATTGGTTTAGAGGTTTGTAAGGCTCAGCTTGAACAAGAAAAGAAAAAAGTGGCGAAAGCGCTACAACAGAAGCATTCGGTTGATATTTTACTGGTACTGTTTAACCGTTTATATACCTTGAGAAATCAGCTGATGCATGGCGGTTCAACCTATAAGAGTTCATTAAACCGTAAGCAGCTACAAGATGGCTGTCAAATTTTATCGGCTTTGCTGCCCGCATTTTTGTATATTGCTTTGGAAAATGCCGATAGTCTCGACTTGGGTAAACCTTTTTACCCCGTGGCTCAGGTCAGTTAGCGCTCAAAATGAAGTGCCCAAACCAAAAGACAGTTTACTCAGTCAACTGTCTTTTTTAAGGGTTAAGCAATACCATGTTTTTTGCTATACAGGGTATCCAGCAGAGCAAAGACACTCGCCATCATCACCAGTGTAATACCGACCAAACATGTACTAGTCCAGCCGCCGTGATGCCATGCATAGACACCCAGTGCCGAGCCACACGCGCCACCAATAAAATATAAGGTCATATAGATGGAGTTCACCCGAGACTTCGCATCGGGGCGTAAACGGAAAATCACGTTTTGGTTACAACTATGTGTAGTTGCAAGCCCTAAGTTAATCAGTGCATAACCGATGATGTAGCTGATGAGTGAGCTCCCGCCTAAATATAGGAACACCCAACTGAGGGCTAACGTCCCGCAGCCGACCCAAGTCAAAAGCAAGGTATAACCGCGATCGGCCCATTTACCAATCCACTGAGTGGAGAGTGCACCAAATACGCCGACCAAAGTCACTACGCCGACTAAAACATCCGAAAGTTGAAATGGCTCAGAGGTTAAAAGTAAGGCAATGGTTGAAAACAGCATGCTCATGGCTGCAAAAGCAAATCCACCTGTGATGGAGCGAAACACTAAACGAGGCTCTTGTTGCAGCAGGCTCCCCATGGACTTAAAAATGTCCAAATAGGTGATTTTGAGTTTTGGTAGTTGAGGCAGTTTTCCTTTCATCAGAAGAGCCAAAGCAAACATGGCAATGCCACTCAGCACATAAATCATTTTCCAGTGCCATAAATCTGAGAGTAATCCCGCCACACTGGTCGACAGTAAAATCCCGACCAATAAGCCACTCATGAGGAAACCGACCACTTCTCCCGTTTTTTCAGGTTTGACTGCCATCGTGGCCAGAGGAATCAGCACTTGTGCTGCGACAGAAAAGAGTCCCGTAATAATGGTACCCAGCCAGAGCATCGATAAGTTGGTAGATGTCGCACAGATAAACAGTCCAGCAGATGCGCCAAACATCAGGAATGGAATCAGTTTGGCTTTGTTCAGCATGTCGCCTAAGGGCACAATGAACAGTAAACCCAAAGCATAGGAGACTTGCGCAAAGGTCACGGTCAAAGCCACTTGTTCTTCTGGCGCTTGAAAGCTTTGCTGAATAGAGGAAATCAAAGGCTGGCAATAATAGTTTGCCCCTGCACATAAGCCACAGACAATTGCCATCAGCCAGAGCAGAGATTTGTCTCGACTGATGTCGAAAGAAGTATTCATAATGAGCCTTTGATGAGGGAGTATTTTTTTCAGAAAGACGTTTACATCATGTTTGAGCTAAATAGATGCATCGTTTCAGAAATTGTATACGAAGCTGATTCAAAAGCCTAAAACAAGCGAGAAAAGGCTGCATAAAAAATGAGTCGAAGATGAAGACACGGCAAATAGTATGACCTGTTCTCAGGCCGACGTTTTCATCTAATAAAATCAAAAAATGATGATATTTCGAATTTCCTGTCAAAAAATAATAAAAATCTTTAAAAAATTCTGAACATGGCCGTCTATTTTGTATGAAATTGTTGCATTCGATCATTTTTACTCATCTTGCACATCAAAGATTTGGGGCTGATTGCTTAAATATTCATCTATTTAAAGTATTTTTGCTCAATTATGGTGCATTTTTGCTTAAGGCTAGTGTGTCAATGCACGCCATTATCATCCCATAAAATATGAAAAAAACATTTTTGTTGGTCGTTCCGCGTTTTAGATCTATTTAAACGTGATTAATCCTTCCTCGTATTTTTATATGATCCACTTCAAATACACGTTTCAGTTGGACTAAATTTTGAGCATTGTCATTTTTGATCGATGAAACATAGGAACAGGCCAATTCTAAGCTTTTGCAAATGGGGCAAAACTGTCATTCAAGTCAATGCCTGCAAAGTTTGCGCGACGGCAGATGGCAAAGCTCGATGAATGACAGGTTCGGGTTAATGTGAACGTGGTGGTTCATATTCTTGGATTGGTCAAAAAGATCAATACTGCGGAATTAAAGGACTTAGTTTTGTGCAAAAAAAAGTGCAGATTTTAGTGTAAAAAGATCTGTAGCTCAGAATTTGAATAGAAATAAATCAATTTTTAAGCGGATTCAAAGTAAATAAACGAGATATCACCCAATATTTTTTATGAATCACCAGTTCAGTATGTGGGTATTTATTAAATAAATAGTGGGTGGTATTTTAAAAAAGTTTCATTAGAATCCAAAAATTCATAAGAACATCCTGTGAGAAAACATTGCCTAATCGGTGATGTTTACTTTAAGAAAAACTAGCTTGAGGGACGCTCATGCAGATCGGAATTCCAGCCGAAACTGTCGTCGGTGAAAATCGTGTAGCCGCAACGCCAGAAACGGTAAAAAAGTTGATCAGTGCTGGTCATAGTGTAGTGATTGAACGTAGAGCAGGTGTGAAAGCTGCTTATATCGACAGTGCTTATGAGCAAGTCGGTGCTACGCTGACAGATGATGCCTATACCGGTAGCCAAATGATTTTGAAAGTACGTGCCCCTCAGGGTGCTGAAATTCAAAAGCTTGCGCCAAATACATCGGTTATTGCCATGTTTGACCCGTACCGTAATACGGAGCTTGATCAATTTGCATCACAACAAGTGTCTGCATTTGCTTTGGAGCTACTGCCACGAACTTTATCTCGTGCACAGAACATGGACGTATTATCTTCACAAGCTAACTTGTCCGGTTACAAGTCAGTGCTTCTTGCTGCGGCGGAGTACCAGCGCATGTTCCCAATGTTGATGACGGCTGCGGGTACTGTAAAACCTGCACGTGTCGTGATCATGGGGGTTGGTGTTGCAGGTCTACAAGCGATTGCGACAGCAAAACGTTTGGGTGCTGTGGTTGAAGCAACGGATTTACGTCCGACTGCGAAAGATCAGGTGGAATCTTTGGGTGGCAAATGGTTAGACGTACCTATGTCAGCGGAAGAACAGCAAAAAGCAGCCGATGCTGCGAAAAATGGTTATGGCTGGATGCCGGGCGAAGACTATATCCGTGATCAAGCCATTATTGTGGATAAAGCTGTATCGAATGCTGACATCGTGATTACCACTGCACTTTTACCAGGTCGTAATGCGCCACGTCTGATTAAGGCGGAAACAGTTGCCAAAATGAAACCAGGTTCAATCATCCTTGATATGGCGGTTGAAACAGGCGGTAACGTTGAAGGCTCTAAGAATGGTGAAAATGTTGTGACTGACAACGGTGTAACCATTCTAGGGATTCCAAACATTCCGTCTACAGTTTCAACTGAAGCTTCTGCTTTGTATGCACGAAATGTCTTGAACTTCTTAGATACTTTATTTGATGCAGAGAAAAACTTTGCTATCAATCCTGAAGAAGAAATTCAAAAAGCCCTTCTAGTAACTCATGGCGGTCAAGTACTGCTGAAGCGTGGTTAAGGAGATAGATCATGGTTGAAACAATTACAATTTTCGTCCTTGCCATCTTTGTAGGCTACTACGTCGTGTGGGGCGTTACGCCAGCACTACATACACCGCTTATGGCAGTAACCAATGCGTTGTCATCGATCATCGTGGTGGGTGCAATGATTCAAACGGTGGGGATTCCTGCAATCGGTGTTGATGCGAATGTTGCATTCCAAAGTGTGAATGTGGTGAGCATCTTAGGTGCAATTGCGGTGTTCTTAGCAAGTATCAATATTTTCGGTGGCTTCGCAGTAACAGCGCGTATGCTTGAAATGTTCAAGCCAAAGCAAAAGAAAAAAGAGGGCTAATATATGGAATTCATTCGAGACTATGCGGATTGGTTCTACCTGATTGGTGCTGTCCTCTTTATCTTAACTTTACGTGGTTTGTCTGGCCCGAAGACAGCGATTCAAGGTAACCGTTACGGCATGATCGCAATGGCGATTGCTGTAGTGACCACCTTCTTTGTGGCAGATCATCCTGTAATTTGGATGATTGGCGGTGCGATGGTGCTGGGTGCGATTGTGGGTATTGCCCGTGCGCGTACTGTACCTATGACGCAGATGCCTGAAACGGTCGCATTGATGCACTCTTTGGTGGGTCTGGCTGCGGTATTAATTGCAATTGCTGCAATTCTACATAACAACCAACTGACTGCGTTATTTGCACAAAATGAAGCTGCATTAACTGCTGCAGGTGTGCAACATGCACACATGAGCAAGGTTCATTTATTTGAATTGTTCGTGGGCTGTTTCGTCGGTGCGATTACCTTTACAGCGTCTGTATTTGCTTATGGTAAATTGGCTGCAAAAAAATGGGCGAAAACCATTTCTGGTGCATGGGTTAAACCTGTACAAGCACTGATTTTCCTTGCAATGTTGGCGTGTGGTGTGTATTTCTTCACAACAGGCAACATGAATGCATTTTGGGCTATGACTGCACTTGCTCTTGCATTCGGTTGGGTGTGGATTGCACCAGTCGGTGGTGGTGATATGCCGGTGGTGGTATCGCTATTGAACTCCTTCTCTGGTTGGGCAGCAGCAGGTATTGGTTTCACACTTGAAAACAATATGTTGATCGTTGCGGGTTCACTGGTGGGTTCTTCAGGTGCGATTCTGTCTTACATCATGTGTAAAGCCATGAACCGTTCAATCATCAACGTTTTGTTTGGTGGTGCAATGGGCGGTACAGCGGTAGCTTCTGCGGACAAAGGCGAACAAGCACAGCGTAACCATCGTTCTGGTTCAGCAGATGATGCAGGCTTCTTGATGTCAAATGCAGACAGCGTTGTGATCGTACCAGGTTATGGTATGGCGCAAGGTCGTGCACAAAATGCGGTGAAAGAACTGTGTGAAATCTTGAAAGAACAGGGTGTAAAAGTGCGCTTCGCCATTCACCCAGTTGCTGGTCGTATGCCGGGTCACATGAACGTACTTTTGGCTGAAGCAGACGTGGCTTATGAAGACATCTTAGAGATGGATGAGATTAACTCTGACTTCCCTGCAACAGATGTGGTGCTTGTGATTGGTGCGAATGACGTGGTCAACCCTGCAGCGAAAGACGATCCAACATCTCCAATTTATGGCATGCCAATTCTTGAAGCACATAAAGCACGTACCATTATGGTCATCAAACGTTCTATGGCGACAGGTTATGCAGGTCTAGACAACGATTTGTTCTATAACGAAAAAACCATGATGATCTTCGGTGATGCGAAGAAAGTGGTTGAAGATATGACCAAAGCAATCAATGGTGGTGGACACTAATCCTCCTCCTAGAGTGTATAAAGACCACCTTCGGGTGGTTTTTTTATGTTTGCAGCTTTTGCTAAGATGATGTGTATCTTTTCAATAAGAAAACAATATGAACATAAATCAGATCTCGTTTCAGGTGCTGTTGATATTTGGTGTGTGCGTTTTGAGTCAAGCTACTCAGGCTCAGGTCTTCGAAATAAAAAATGCATCGAAGCACTATGATGTAAAAATGACGACGAACTGTACGGACAGTAGCTGTGATGGACAAGCCAATATTGATCTTTACCTAAAAGGGACAACACAGCACTTTCAGCATTTTTCCTCTGCTGAATTGACGATGGATCTGGACGAAACTTACAAACCGTCTATCAATGTGGTGCAGCTTTATGGTGAGCAAAGTGCATTAATTTTTGCTGACTTTAACTTTGACGGGAGTGAGGATGTCGCCATCCGTAATGGTAACTATGGTGCCTATGGCGGGCCAACTTACGATGTTTATGTCTTTCATCGAACCAAGAATAAATTTGTTCTGAGTGAGGAGTTATCTGCTTTAACCCATGAAAATTTGGGCATGTTTGAGGTCGATCCAAAACAGAAAAGAATCTTAACCTTCAATAAAAGTGGATGTTGTTATCACATCCGTTCGGAATATATTGTGATTCCTAAACATGGTTTGAGTTTAGTCAAAGAGTTTATTGAAGATGCAACAGTCCAAGCGGGAAAGGTTAAAGTGACAGAGCGAACGCTGAATCGTGGTCGATGGATAGAGAAGGTTCACTATTATGCTGTGGATGAGTACTATAAAAACTAAAAGTTATGTTTTATCAATTGGCTTATAAATTCATTTTGACTTCTTGTATGGTGTATCGTTTTTTCACCTTGTTTAAATCGCTCCGTTTATATTGGCGGGCATGGATCATGATTAAATATCCGTAATGTGTTGAAACACTGGCATTGATTTTGCAATTGAAATGAATAATCTTTGGGGGATTATTCATGAAAAAAATAAAATACTTACTCTTCTTTGTGTGCTGTATTGCTTTACCCAGTTTTGCTGCAGAGCCCCTGCCAACACAGGCTCAAAATATTCAAGAGATTCGCCTCTCGCTTGACAGTGTCTGGGTGGTGCTGGGTGGCATCTTGGTGTTTTTCATGCAAGCAGGTTTTGCCCTGATTGAAAGTGGTTCGGTGCGCTCTAAAAACACCATTAATGTACTCATGAAAAACTATATGGATGCCTGTTTAGGGGGCTTGGTGTTTTGGTTGATTGGCTTTGGTTTGATGTTTGGTGTCAATACGAGTGGTTGGATAGGAACTTCGCATTTTGCACCCAATGCCATGGATGACTGGCACTGGAACCTCTTGTTCTTTCAAATGATGTTTGCGGCCACCGCCACGACGATTGCCAGTGGGGCGATGGCTGAGCGGATTCACTTTGTGGCGTATATCGTGAGTGCTGCGGTGGTCAGTGGTTTGATCTACCCGATTTTTGGTGCATGGGCTTGGGGGAGTCTATTTGATGGTGAAGGTTGGCTAAAAGCCATGGGCTTTATCGACTTTGCTGGTTCAACGGTGGTGCATTCGATTGGTGGATGGGTGGCCTTAGCCGGAATTATTGTGCTGGGACCCCGTTTAGGACGGTTTGGACGCAATGGGCAGGTCCATTATTTGGCAGGACATAATTTACCGTTGGTGGCGCTAGGCGGTTTTGTTCTATGGCTGGCATGGTTTGGTTTTAATGCGGCCTCTACCGTGAAGGCAGATGTGAGTATTGGGCGGATTGCCTTGAATACACATTTGGCGGCGTGTGCTTCGGCAGTTGCCTATATGGTTTATACCCTAATACGTGGTAAAGCAATTTTAATGCGCGGCACCATTAATGCCTCCTTGGGTGGGCTGGTTGCAATTACGGCGGGCTGTGCAACCATGAGTCCACTGTATGCCATCATCAGTGGGGCGGTTGCAGGTGTACTGGTCAGTATTTTACCAGTGGTGATGGAAAAACTCCGCTTGGATGATGTGGTCGATGCGGTGACTGTGCATGGTTTTTGTGGGGCATGGGGCACATTGGCAGCGGGTTTGTTTTTTGAAAACAATATGTTTAATGCGGGGCTCATTGCGGTACAAGGCTTGGGGATTTTGACAGCCTTTGCGTGGGGTTTTGGTGTGGCGTTGATCGTCTTTAAAGTCTTAGACCTCGTTCTTGGTGGTTTGCGGGTGAGTAAACAACATGAACAACGTGGCTTGGACTATACCGAACATGCAGAACTATCTTATCCTGAGTTTCAGCGTGATGTGACGTTTGAAACTGATGATATGACCAAACGTCATTAATGAAAGAGGATAGCTCATGTCGACCGAAACATTAACTATTGTACAAAAACGCCAAGCGATCGAACGTGGATTAAGTCAGTACTTACAAGGAACACTTTTAGAGCAAGTATTGAATCACTGGGAAGCGAAATATGGTGATCAACCCTCCTTTGTCCTGAATCGTTTTTTGAGTGAAATCTGTACCACAGAGGAATTACGTTACTTTCGAAAAGACATGCTCAAAAATGTCTTGGCCGAGATGGCCCAAGTTGAAAAACAAGTGTTGTTGAATCCATCTGCAAAAGCATCGAAAAGCGAACAAGGGGGAGCAGTGTTACTCGATGCATTGACGTTTTTTATGCAAAATATCTGTCAAGCAGTCAAAGCCGTTGATGTGCAGGAGTTTGAGCGTGAGGTGAAAACGCAGCTAGACGCTTTATCCATTGTGATTGATACATATCAGGCCTTGGATGATCGAGCAGTACTCGAAGCTTTGCCCATGACTCAATATGCGCAGGTCTTGACGGTCTGTTATGAAAATTATTGTGAATTTTATGGTCCAGCAAAAGCAGATCAACTCTATGCCCATGTGAAGCGCCAAGTGAAAGAGCGTTACCCAATGGTCGATATGCATCGCTTAATTTAAATAAAAATAGACATAAAAAAAGCGACCTTCAGGTCGCTCTTTTCATATTAGGCTACAGTTTCTTCTGGGGCTGCACGCCAAAGGCTTTCTAGGTCGTAGAAACGACGTGCTGTTGGCAACATCACGTGCACAACAACAAAGCCAAGATCAATCAAGATCCATTCTGCATCACGTTCGCCTTCGACACCGAGAGGGCGGAAGCCTGCTTTACGTGCTTCTTCAGCAACGTTATCAGCAAGTGCTTTGATGTGACGCGTTGATGTACCGCTTGCAATCACAATTGCATCAGCGACGTTGCTGATTAGGCTGACATCAATCGCTAAAATATCTTTTGCTTTTACATCTTCAAGGGCTTCATGTACAACTTTTAAGCAAGCTTGTACGTCGGCAGCTTGGGTATTCATTGCGAAATCGTGAGAATTAGAAGCGCTGGGCGATGGTTCTAAATTCATAAAGGGAATTTTTCCGGACAATAACTCATCTTATAATATAGCGTTTTTAGGCGAAAATTTCAAATCCGCAATGGTTCAACTTTGAGGATGTGCAGCAAAGTATTTTGCCTTCCATGCAAAGGACTGAGTTGAAACAGTTTTTGGTCGATATTCCGCCGCAATAAAACCGTCATAACTGCTGTGTTGTAGCCATTCAAAAATATTTGCATACATAATTTGTGCAGTATCTGGTTCATGCCGCCCCGGACAGTCTGCAAATTGGATGTGACCAATAGCTTGAATATTTTCTTGTAGCCCTTGCAACACATCTTCACCTATCATGGCCATGTGATAGCAGTCATATTGCATTTTAAGTGCAGGGTGTTGTACTGCTTCTAGCATTTCCTGTGCTTGGGCAATATTTTGCACTAAGAAGCGCGGCATATCCGTGCCGTTGATCATTTCAAAGACAGGCTGAATGTCATGTTCACTGAACAGATGGCAGGCCAGTTTCAGGTTCTTGGATAAGGTATTTAAACAGGGCAGTAGGTCGGCATCTAGGGGTTGTTTGCCAGCAAGGATATTCACACTTGGCACTTTGAGTGCGCTGGCATATTGCACTGCTAACTGAAGAGCGTGATGAAACTCTAGCTCTTTGCCTGGGACTCCTGCGAGTCCATTGCCACCGGTCATTAAGTCGCCCGCAGGAACGTTAATGAGGCAGAGGCTTAAGTTATGAAGCGTAAGCTGAGTTTGAATTTGTTCAATGCTGAGTTCATAGGGAAATTGGATTTCCACATGTTTAAAGCCTGCGGTTTGAGCCAAAGCAAAACGCTCAAGCAGCGGTACTTCGGTAAAAATCATGGATAAATTTACAGCAAGTTTGGTCATGATTTTCTCCTAATTTTATTTGGCTTGTTGTTCTACTTGTAATATGACTGAGGCAAGATCAGCTTCAGCATAGCCTTGTTGTTGGTGTGCTTGCAATTGCTGAAGTGCTCGCGCTGCAACAGGAATGTCGAGTTGGTGCTGCGCAGCAAGCTGCACAGCATTGTTCAAGTCTTTGGACAGGGTTTGAACTTTCCACTGTACGGGCTCAAACAGGTGAGTCGCCATACGTGGACTTAAAATTTGAAAGGGTTTCGAATCGGCAAAACCACCTGCAAGCGCAGGTGCAAGTAAGCGAGTGTCCACGCCAGCTTTGGCTGCTAAAGCAACCGCTTCTGCAATCAGAGTGCTATTTGCTGCCACAATCAGTTGATTACAAATTTTGGTGGCTTGTCCTGTTCCAATGTCGCCCATACAGGTGACACGTTGCGACAAGATATTATAAATCAAAGACAAGTCTTGAATCGTCTGTGCATCGCCACCAGCAAAGATGACCAGCGTACCTTGTTCCGCACCGATAGTTCCCCCTGAAACAGGTGAGTCGATCCATTGCACCTGTTTTTGTTCGGCACGTGCTGCAAGGCTCAGGGTTTGCTCCACCGAAAGACTGGAAAAGTCGATAATCACTTGCTTCGCCGTCAAAAACGGTTCGATTTGTTCATAAACGCTGAGTGCGGCTTTGTCGTCCGCTAAACAGGTTAGGATTACAGGATAGTCGGCAATATTCTGTAGCGTTAAGTCTGTCGCCCCTAAATCAATGAGTGCATCGCAGGCACTGCGGGTGCGGTTCCATACAGCGACCTCGAAACCCGCTTGAAGTAAGCGGGTGGCCATACGGCTGCCCATGAGTCCCATGCCAAGAAATGCAATTTTAGTGTGTCGATCGAAACTCATGGGACCCTCTTTGATTGTCAGTGCTTAAATACTGTTATTTGTATTGGCGTGGTAGATACTGCGCGTCGGGTTGTTTATCTTTTTTACGTGCGATTTGGCTATTTTTACCTAACAGTAATTTGAGCTGCCAAATTTTTTCCAAACGTAAGGATTTTTTAGGCTCATGCTGCATGGCATCCAGCACATATTTTGAGGCCATGAGCGCATCTGGTGAGCGTTGTAACATTTCTTCTGCAATGGCTTGGGCTTTAGCAAGCGGTGATTCATCAAGATGTGTGACTAAGCCAATTTCTTTGGCATAAGTTGCATCGAAAATACGCGCTGTAAGCGTTAACTCTTTGGCAAGATCTAGTCCTATTAGACCTTTCAAAGAACGCGTCAGTCCCATATCAGGAACCAGTCCCCAACGGCTTTCCATAATCGACATTTTGGTTGCAGGGTGTGCGACACGAATGTCTGCCGCTAAAGCCAGTTGCATACCAGCGCCAAAGCAAAATCCTTCAATCGCGGCAATCACAGGAACAGGCAGTTCTTGCCAAATCAGGAAGGCTTTTTGAAAGAGGCTTTGTCCAGGTTTGATCAGTTCCCATGCGGCATAGGCGCGATTCTTCGGATTGTTCAAATCGGCAAGATCAATGCCTGCGCTAAAGACTTGCGCTTCACCAGTGAGGATGACACAGCGAATGCTGCGGTCTTTTTTAATTTTTTCAGCAGTTTTAACCAATTCGCGCAACAGGTCGAAACTCATCGCATTGCGTTTGTCTGGACGGTTAAGTGAAACAGTGGCAATGCCATTTTTGTTTTCAATGCGAAGTAAAGCCATGATGAGAACTCTTATTTTTTGCTCGCACGAAGCATAGCATAGCTCCCGTGCGGATAAATGACACCAAGAGTCACGTCGCAACTTGTCTTAGGTGTCATGCTCTTTTGAATGTTTTATGGGCTATGTTTGATTAAAATTTGCTGTGCCGCATGTTGTACTTGTTCAATCACGACTTTGAGTTCATTGAAACGCTTGATGGTTTCTTGAACAAACTGTTCATCTGCTTTACGACGCTCTTTACGTAAGGTTGAAACAAACTGTTCAAATGTCCCTGTTGCTTCTTGTAAGTTGGGTACACCGACATAGCGTGTTGCACCATACAGGCGGTGTAGCACATGCTCCAATTGTGGGAAATCTTCCATTTCAATCAATTGCTTCATTTCATGCAACTCAGTATCAAAACTGTCCATTAACATACGCAATAAGTCGACCGCTAAATCTTCTTTATTGGCGGCTAACTGTAAGCTTTGCTGCCAGTCGAGCACCTTAGGATCGAGTGCTTCAATCACGATAGCTTTTTCAACGGGTGAGCCTTTATTGAAGCGATCAGTGGTCCAATGGGTCAGGATTTGAATAATCTGATCAATTTGAATTGGTTTGGTGACATAGTCATCCATGCCGACTTGCAGTAGTTTTTGCTTTTCATCGGCCAATGCATGTGCAGTGAGGGCAATGATGGGCAAACGCTTATGGTTTTCAATGGTTGACTCCAGCGCACGAATGGCACGTGTGGTATCGACACCCGACATGACAGGCATTTGAATATCCATAAACACCAAATCAAAAGCTTTGCTGTTGTGTTCAGCGCGCTCTTGTAAAATCTCTAAGGCTTGTTGACCGCTTAAAGCTTTTGTTGTGGTGACATTCAACTCGCCTAGTAGGGCTTCAAGGACAATCAGGTTAGGGAGATGGTCATCTACCGCTAAAATATGTAAGCCTTGACCATTGAAGGACTCCATTTCGTCTTCTTCAAATAGCGGTTGATTGCTGAGTAATTGAATCAAAGCACTCCGACTGAGCGGTTGGTATAATGGTCGGGCACGATACTCATTCAGTGTGGTCAAATCAAGTGACATCTGGTAGCCATAAACTGCAAGGTTACCGCTATAACGCTGACGAATTTCTTTTAATAAGGCTTCGGTATCACCACTATGATCAACAATTAACCATGTATTTTCCACATCTTGAGGCAGTCTGTTGAGGTGGCTGAACAAGTCTAAAATTGAACTCGATTCGATGTGCTCCACAGCATAGTCTTCAAGATAATGACGCAGAATATTGGCCGTTGCAGGGTGCGCCAAATACGAGACCACTTGCATGTCGCTAAACTGAGGATGCTCAACGTACTCATCTTCTTCATTGACCATAAACATGGCGGTAAACCAGAAGGTGGAACCTTTTTCGGTGGGTGCGCGTTCTTGGTTGTCTTCAAATCCAATTTGCCCCTGCATCAAATGCACCAGCTGTTTGGAAATCGCTAAGCCCAGACCTGTGCCGCCAAATTGACGTGTGACTGAAGCATCGCCTTGCGAGAAAGACTCAAATAGTTTTTTACGGTCAGTTCCACTAAGTCCGATGCCACTGTCTTGTACACTAAAGTGCAATAGGCACTGTCCAATATCATCTTGTTCCATTCTTGCGCGGACGATGATCTCGCCATCCGGAGTAAACTTAATGGCATTGGAAATTAGGTTGGTTAAAATTTGTTTGAAGCGTAGGGCATCTCCAACCACATGCTTTGGCACATTGTCAGCATAGTAAAAGGCCATATCGATATGCTTTTGCGCGGCAAGAGGAGACAGCATATCCATAACATCAAAAATTGCTTCTTCTAAATCAAAAGTTGCAGTATCGAGTTCTAGTTTACCTGCATCAATTTTTGAAAAATCTAAAACATCATTAATCAGTGCCAGTAAGTGTGCAGATGATTTACGGATGGTTTGTAAATACAGATTTTGATCATTGTTGAGGTTGTCTTGACGCAGTAAGAGGTGAATAAAACCATCAATACTGTTCAGTGGCGTGCGCAGTTCATGGCTGATATTGGCCAAGAACACTGACTTGGACTGACTGGCTGAAATGGCTTGGTCACGCGCTTGACGATAGGTAATGTTTTGCACTTCTAAAGTGTCAAGGGTTCGACGTAAATCGTCTTCCGTCTGCTCAGTGTGTTCTTTCAATTCTAAAAAACTAAAATGCAGGCGTTTCACCACATTGGCAATATCGCGCTGTAGTAAGCGTAATTCACCAGTACTGTTAATCAGCATGTGTTGATCAAGGGTGTCGGCATTTAAACGTTGCAGCTGCATGCGAATTTCATACATCGGTGCAATCCAGCGACGCGAGTAGAAATTTAAACAGAGTAAAAGTAGTAATAGTGTCAACAGACCTGTCGCAATCAAAACAATCAACACGCGATAACGGGCAATTTGTAAGGGTTGGTTATCTAATTCAACCACCAACTGCGCAGGCGTGCCTGTAAATTGGTTGATGGGCAAACCATATACCGTATTGCCTTTAAAATTCATCGGGCCAAAAAAATCAGTATTTTTTTTCAGCGCAGGCCACGGCGCTTGGTCTTGGTAGCCAATGCTAAGTTTGTTATTGCCTTTGTCATCAATAATTGCGGCACGAATCAGATGTTTTTCATCTAACATCTTTTGCATCAAATAACGTGCATTTTCATACTGCCAAGGGGAGGCATTCACCAAATTGATCGCCGCTTCCGCATCCAGCTGGTAGCGCGTTAAAATCGCTATCGCCATTTGTCGCTGCTGGGCTTTGGCGGCATTTGAAGTTTCGGTAATAACCAGTAATGCACCTACACAGGCCAAAATCATAATCGGCACGAAAATAAGTGCAATGAGCTGTCCATAAGCATGGTTTAAGTGCAGACGATTAAATAACTTTTTATTGATATTTGACATGGTGCAAGTGATTTATTCCCTATGCTTTGAAGTGTAGCACGCTTTATAAAAAATCGATGGTGCTTTAATCACTTTCACGAAAAAGCACGCTAAATGGGTGCAGGGACTGGCATTTTTCCATACAATAGGCGCACCTCGATCAAGGTGCAAAGAATGAGTACTACATCCACTGATTTTCAAGCAGACGAATTTTTGTTAGATCACTATGTTGGAAAAACTCCACTGGTGCGTTTACAGCGTCTGGCAAGTCACACTCAAGCAACAGTATTGGCAAAGTTAGAAGGCAACAACCCCGCAGGTTCTGTCAAGGACCGTCCCGCGTATAACATGATTATGCAAGCGGAAAAGCGAGGGCAAATTCAGCCAGGCGATACCTTGATTGAAGCGACCAGTGGAAATACCGGCATTGCACTGGCAATGGTTGCTGCGATGCGTGGCTATCAGATGAAACTGATTATGCCCAACAACATGAGCCAAGAACGTAAAGATGCAATGCGCGCTTATGGCGCGGAACTGATTGAAGTGACCAAAGAGCAGGGCATGGAAGGTGCACGTGATTTGGCTTTGCAAATGCAAGAAGAAGGCAGAGGGCACGTACTCAACCAGTTTGGTAATCCTGATAATGTTGAAGCACATTATTTAACGACTGGGCCTGAACTTTGGCAGCAAACAGGTGGAAAAATCACTCACTTTGTGAGTTCAATGGGCACTACAGGTACCATTATGGGGGTCTCTAAATATCTCAAAGAAATGAACCCCGACATTCAAATTATTGGTCTACAGCCATCGGATGGTTCAAGTATCGCAGGGATTCGCCGTTGGCCTGAAGAATATTTACCAACGATTTTTGACCGCAGTCGGATTGATCAGATTATTGATATTCCGCAAATTGAAGCAGAAAGAACCATGCGTAAATTGGCGCAAAAAGAAGGGATTAGCGCAGGAACTTCTTCAGGTGGTGCGGTGTGGGCATCGATTAAAATTGCTGAAGAAAACCCTGGTGCCGTCATTGCGTGCATTATTTGTGACCGTGGTGACCGTTATTTATCGACGGGTCTTTTCTCTGTGGTCGATCCTGAATAAAACAATAAAAGAGAGTTCTGCTATGCGCCTACCTGTGCTCACCTTTGATATTGAAACAATGACTGATTTGAGATCGGGGGCGCATTTATATGGTTTAGATTTGCCTGAGGCTGATTTGGAGGCGGCACTGACCAAATTGCGTCGCCAAGAGTCAGGCATGGATTTTCAGCGTTTGGCTTTGCATGAAATTGTGTGTATTTCAGGCTTATGGCTGGATGACCAAGGCCAGATGAAACTCTTTTCTTTTAGCCGTGAACAATATTCGGAAGCAGAAATTCTCAGTAAGTTTTTATCTATATTTGATAAGCGTTTACCGACTTTAGTGAGTTGGAATGGTGCTCAGTTTGACTTGCCAGTAATTATGCTTCGTGCTATGTATCATGGTTTAACTGCACCTGCTTTGTTCGATCAGGGCGAAATTGACACACAAAAGCGCTATAATAACTATCAGAACCGTTATCATCAGCGTCACATCGATCTGATGGATGTGATGGCAATGTTTAATGGACGTCATTTCCAAAAGCTGGACGATGTTGCTCATTTATTGGGATATCCCGGTAAACGGGGCGATGGGGCTTATCATGTACCTGAATATGTTCGGGCGCAGGAATGGCTCAAACTCACCAGTTATTGTGAGGGTGATGTGCTAAATACATGGCTGGTGTATTTGCGTTGGCTCTTACTCAAAGGGCAATTGCTCGCTCAAGACCACCGTCACTTTATCGATCAAACCATCCAGTTTTTACAGGCTCAACCGCAGCATCAAGACTTTTTGTCGGTGTGGCGTGAGACCTCACAGCAGACGGCTTTTACCGCTGCCGATTTTTCCCCTTCCCATCTTTAGGTACACATGAAACATAGAGCCAAACCTCGTCCAACTCAACAGCCCAGTTATATTTTTCAGGTTGAGTCACTTTCGCATGAAGGACGCGGCATTGCGCACTATGGTTCGCATCCAGACCATCCTGCGGACAAGCAGGGTAAAAAAGTCTTTATTAGCTATGCATTGCCGGGTGAAACGGTTAAAGCGCAGATTACCCATGCAGTAAAGCGTTTAGAGGAAGCCGATGCTATTCAACTCCTCAGTGAAGCCTCTACTTTTCGTGTTGAGCCGAAGTGCCCGCATTTTAAAAGCTGTGGTGGCTGTAATATGCAGCATATTCATCCCGATGAACAAATTTGCTTAAAGCAAGATGTGCTTAAATCACATTTGCTGCATTTTGCGGGGATTCAACCTGAAGAATGGTTGCCACCTTTGCGCTCTTTACGTGAAGACTACCGCCGTAAAGCGCGCATTGGGGTGCGTTATTTGCCGCACAAAGATCAATTGGTCGTGGGTTTTCGAGAGCGTCAAACCAATAAACTGACTTCAATTGATCGCTGTTTGGTATTAGATCAAGAGTTTGGTTCAATCACACGCTTGAAGCAGTTACTCCAAAGTCTAACAGCCAAAGCAGTCATTGGTCATATAGAATTGGCCATGGGGGATTGTGACATCGCCCTCACGGTGCGACATACTGAAAAATTAAACACAGAGGATGTCAACCGATTAAAACAATTTACGTTAGACAGAGGGTGGCAATTGTATTTACAAGCTGCAGGCCCAGACAGTCTAAAGCGTATGGATGATGAACATGCAGAGATGCGTTTACATTATCGTTTAAATGATTTTGATGTGGAATTTGGATTTAACCCACATGACTTTACTCAAGTAAACTCAACCATTAACCCGCAAATGGTGAAATTGGCATGTGACTTGCTAGATTTAAAACAAGGAGAACGTGTTCTCGATTTGTTCTGTGGTCTAGGAAATTTCTCTTTGCCTTTGGCTCGATGTGTGGGAGCAACAGGCCAAGTGGTTGGTGTTGAAGGTAGTGAAGAAATGGTTCAACGTGGTGCAGAAAATGCGGAACGTAATGCGCTTCGCCAGTTGAAGTTCTTTTCACAAGATTTAACAAAAGATTTCTCGCATCATTCTTGGGCAAATCAAGGATTTGATGCATTATTGATAGATCCTCCACGTGCAGGCGCAGAGGAAATAATGCATTATATGCCTAACTTTGGTGCAAAAAGAATCGTTTACGTGTCGTGTAATCCAGCGACACTCGCAAGGGATGCGGGGCTGTTGGTACAACAGGGTTATCGATTAGTCAAAACCGGTGTGATGGACATGTTTACCCACACAGGTCACGTTGAGTCGATAGC
This sequence comes from Acinetobacter sp. MF4642, assembly GCF_002018925.1. Classification (NCBI taxonomy): domain Bacteria; kingdom Pseudomonadati; phylum Pseudomonadota; class Gammaproteobacteria; order Moraxellales; family Moraxellaceae; genus Acinetobacter; species Acinetobacter sp. MF4642. Next base: position 14,836 of record NZ_MVON01000003.1, on the reverse strand, counting down.
ATTGTTTGAAAAAGATAATGAGATAAACGATTAAAGAATATGAAGCGTAAAAGTGTAGGAGAAGGGTATGGTCACAGTACGTGAGCAACTACCTGGGCGACTCAATGAGTTGTCTCAGGAGGCGACTGTAGAGCATGCCGAACAAGCTCAACATGATTTGGCTGAATGGTTAGATCGTGTTCGAAGCATATTAGATGATGCGAAGCTTGAGCAACTCGAAGAAGTTGCCAATTTGACTTTACAAAAAGAGTTAGAAACCACGGTTAATCATCGTTCCAATACCTTTTATACCGGTATTGAAATGGCGGATATTCTGGCCCATTTACATGTCGATGAAGACACCTTGGCTGCTGCGATGCTCTATCGTGGTGTACGCGAAGGCGTGATTCCATTGGCGGAAGTACAAGAGCATTTTGGCGAACAAGTGCATGCACTGGTCAAAGGCACTTTGGCTATGGGTAAGTTGTCTGACCTCATCGAGCAGAATAAACGCCTCGAAGATCACTTTAATAACAATCAGCGCGAGCACTTAAACGGCATTTATAAAATGTTGATTTCGGTGACTGAAGACGTGCGAGTTGTACTGATCAAATTGGCTGAGCGAACTTATGCACTGCGTGAATTGGCGACTTCATCTAAAGAACGTCAAGAGCGTGTAGCACGAGAAATCTTAACCATTTACTCACCTCTGGCACACCGTTTAGGGATTGCGCAGTTAAAGTGGGAACTGGAAGATTTAGCCTTTCGCTATTTAGCACCCGATCGCTATAAAGAAATTGCGACGCTGCTGAATGAAAAGCGACTGGAGCGTGAGCAATATATTCAGTTTGTGATTGATACTTTGCGTGCATCTTTGAATGAGCATGGTATTGAAGCTGAAATTAGTGGCAGGGTAAAACACATTTATTCGATTTATCGAAAAATGAAAAGTAAGAACCTGAGCTTCGATCAGCTGTATGACATTCGTGCCGTTCGGGTCTTGGTTAAAACGGTTCCTGAATGCTATCACTCGTTGGGGATCGTGCACCAAATTTGGCGGCATATTCCGCATCAGTTTGATGACTATATTACCAATCCGAAAGCCAATGGTTACCGCTCACTGCATACGGCTGTGATTGCGGAAAATAAGTCACTTGAAGTTCAGATTCGTACCAAGAGCATGCATGAAGAAGCAGAACTTGGGGTGTGTTCGCACTTTAACTATAAAGAGGGCGGTAAGAATACCGATCGCTCTTTTAACCATCGTTTACATTCATTGCGTGCAGTACTTGAACACTATCAAGAGCGCAATGATGCGAATGTACATAAGTCTGATGAAGACTCTGAAAATTTTGAGCAAATTCAAGATTTTGAGGATTTTGAGAAGATTTATGTGTTTAGCCGTGATGGCGATATTAAAGAGCTACCACGTGGTTCGACCGTACTCGATTTTGCTTATCATGTGCATACTCAAGTCGGTAATAAGTGTTATGCCGCACGGGTGAATCAGCGTTATGTTCCGCTAACTTATACCTTAAAAACGGGTGAGCAAGTTGAGATTTTAACCAAGAAAGACCGTGAGCCAAACCGTGATTGGTTGGTGAACTCTTTAGGTTATATCAAGACGGCACGTGCGCGTGACAAGCTGCGTCATTGGTTTAGACAACAAGACCGCAGCAAAAACTTGGAAGTGGGCCGTGACCTGCTCAACAAAGAACTTTCACGTTTGGCAATTCACCCAAAAAGTATTGATTTGAATGATTACTGCAATCATTTCAATGTCAAAGCGGGTGAAGATATTCTGATTGCACTGGTCAATGGTGACATTAGTCTGCATGCCTTGATCAATCAGGTGAACCGCCATATGCATTTGGATCAGGACGAACCTGAACTGGTGCTGAAGCCGACGTTGAATCCACGTGCTAGTCATACCTTGTCAGCGCATGGCATTCTGATTGATGGTTTAGATAACGTTGAGCTGCATGTGGCGCAGTGTTGTCAGCCTGTGCATGGTGAGTCAATTGCGGGTTATATCACCTTGAACCGTGGGGTGAGCATCCATAAAGTGGCATGTCCTGACTACTTACGCATGATTCAAAATGAACCTGAACGTGCAGTAGAGGCCGATTGGGAAATGCAGCCAACGCGTGGTCAGAGTGTGCAAATTGTGGTGGAGGCTTATGATCGCCGTGGTTTGCTCAAAGATTTGACTCAAGTGATTTTCTCCGATCAAATCAATATTCGTCAGGTCAACACCATCTCTGAAGCAGACGGTATTGCCAATATGAAATTGTTGATTGAAGTGAAGGGTTTATCGCAATTATCAAAACTGTTGGCGCGGTTAGAGCAACAACCGGGCATCATTAGTGCGCGTCGTTTGGTGCAAGGTAACTAAGCGAATTGAAAAGAAAGAGCCTGCAATTGCAGGCTTTTTTATTTAGAAAGATACAAATTCGTTAGGCGGTTGAGAAATTGGGGACTGATTTTACTCAGTTGAAATAAAAGCTTGGTTTTGGTGCCCACGGCTTGATGCGTTGCAGTGAGTGTCGTATCTTTTGCAACAGCACGTTGGAAAACGTGTTGCGCTACATCTTCTGCAGTTAAGTGTACCCCCATGTTTTGAATACTCTTCGCTTGCATATCTTGCACCATGGCAGTTTGTACAAATAGAGGCATCACATCCAACACGCGAATGCCATATTTCTGCCATTCGGTATCTAAGCCTTCGGTGATGCCGCGTACCGCAAACTTACTGGCAGAGTACGAGACCAAATCAGCTTGACCATAGATGGCTGAAGCCGATGAAAGGTTGATGATACGAGCAAAATTCGCTTGTTTGAGGTAGGGTAATGCAGCGTGGCAGCCATTCAGTACACCATTGACATTGATCGACATGGTTTTGTGATGTGCGCTGATCTCTGTGTGTTCAAAAGGCCCTGAGAATAGAATTCCTGCATTATTGACCAAGATATTGAGCTCGCCTGCCCATGTGACAAACTCGGCTAAAGCAGTTTGCCAGTCTTGATAGTTGGAAACATCGAGCTGTCCTGCTTTGGCATTTGGGCCGAGGCTAGCTGCTAGCTGTTGGGCTTGAGCGCTATTGATGTCATAAATCCCGACTTTGTAGTGATGTGTATAAAATAAGCGGGCGATGGCCGCACCAATACCTTGGGCTGCACCGCTAATCAAAATACTGCGCATTGAAACTGCTCCTTGTTGCTCTTTTTCTTGATGTTATTGTTGTGATTGGATTGAGCATAACAAATGAATGCCGTCATAATGTAATTTTTATCAATATGATTTTTGAAGAGAGATAAACATGGAACAATTGCTGAACGTGATGCGTGAATTACGTGAAAAGTGTCCATGGGATCAACAGCAAACCCCAGAAAGTTTAACCCGCTATGCCATTGAGGAGGCTTATGAAGTTGAAGCTGCCGTGCGTTCAGGTAAAGCTGATGAGGTGCGTGATGAGTTGGGTGATTTACTGCTACAGGTGGTGTTCCAGTCACAGATGTATGCCGAGCAAGGGACTTTTAATTTTCAAGATGTGGTTGATGCCATCACAGAAAAACTGATTCGTCGTCATCCCCATGTCTTTCAAGCACAGCAGTTTTCAGCTTTGTCTGCCGAAGATGTAGGCGAGCTTTGGAAGCAAATTAAACAACAGGAAAAGCAAGGGAAGGCACAGTCACGATTAGACAGTATCAAGCATGGTCCAGCCTTACAACAAGCGGAACAGATTCAAAAAAATGCAGCACAGATCGGTTTTGACTTTCCTGATGTGGCCGGTGCATATGCCAAGCTTGAAGAAGAATTAGCTGAACTGAAAGATGCGGTTCAACAGCAAAATTCCGATGAAATAGCAGATGAATTTGGCGATTGTTTATTTTCAATGATCAATGTTGGACGTAAACTGGGCGTCTCAAGCGAAATGTCGCTTTTGAGTACGATTCATAAATTTCGCACTCGTTTTGCTTTCATTGAAGATCAAGCTTTGCAACAACAAAAAAAGATCGAGCAGATGTCTTTAGAAGAAATGGATCAACTGTGGGAGCAAGCCAAATTACAACTGAAATAATAAAAATGGTGGCTTGAATTGATAAAAATAAAAGTAAGTTTGTTGATCATTGCGTTGTTATTACTGAGTTTACTGGCTTGGGTGCCGACCAGTTATGCACAGTCTTTTGATCAGAACTACCAGAACTGGAAAGCAGAGCAGCAGGCGTGGGATGATCGTATTCAAGCCCCCAAGAGCGTGAAACGTGCTGTGTCTCCTGTTCAGGCCCAACCTGTGTCGAGCGCAAATAAAATTAGTTTAAATCAAGCCAGTGTCGATCAGTTACAGCAGCTTCAGGGTGTGGGTCTAAAAAAGGCACAGGCAATCGTGGCCTATCGCCAGAAACAAGGGGCATTTAAATCTATTGATGAGCTACAACAGGTGCGCGGGATTGGACCGGCAATTTTTGCAAAAAATAAAACCCGTTTGGGCTTGTGAAAAAGCGGTGTCATTTATTCGTGAATTGATCAGAATCCTGCTTTGCTTTCGATAATCAAATTGCCCTTTGATTGTGTTAGATATATGATTAGCGTCATCTTAGAATTTTACGTTTAGGCGTAGGAGACAGCGGCTTTTGCAAACTTTGCGCGCGTCAAAATGTGGTTTATCAACCGCTCAATTACCTTCTTACATTTTAGATGTGATCGATGCATTAACTAAGGCAGGCTATGAAGCGTATATCGTCGGTGGCGGTGTCCGCGACATGATGCTTGGCCTAAATCCCAAAGATTTTGATGCAGTGACCAATGCAACACCGTCACAGGTAAAAGAAGTTTTCGGACGACGTTGCCGTATTATCGGGCGCCGTTTTGAGCTGGCTCATGTCTATTCAGGTCGTGAGTTGGTTGAAGTGGCAACTTTCCGTGCACCGCCGAAGAAAGAAGTCACCTCTGCACAAGGCATGATTTTGCGTGATAACAATTGGGGCACGATAGAGCAAGACTTTGCTCGCCGCGATTTTTCAATTAATGCAATGTACTATCAGCCACGCAAGGGCGTTGTCTTAGATTTCTGTCATGCTGTGGATGACATTAAAAATAAAACCTTACGTCTACTGGGTGATGCACAAACGCGTTTTGAAGAAGATCCTGTGCGAATGCTACGGACTTTGCGTTTTGCTGCAAAATTAGGTTTCTCAATCGATCAGCAAATTCTCGACGTTTTCACCTTGGAAATGACGCAGTTGCTGCGTGATGTTTCGCCGCACCGTTTATATGATGAATCTCAGAAGTTGTTCACGATGGGACATCTAAATCGTGTGTTGCCAATGCTGATTGACTTCGGCATTTGGAAGCAGTTATTTGCAGATATCCAACCGAATATTACCCCATTTATTGAACGTGCCGCTAAGAATACCGATCAGCGTATTCAAGTGGGCAAAACCATCAACCCTGCATTTTTCTATGCGGTATTGTTATGGCAACCGTTCTTAGAACGTTGTGAGTTTTATAGCAGTAAGGGTGTGGTTGCAGCTGAAGCGCGTGCACAAGCGGGACTTGATGTATTAAAACGCCAGGCCACGCGGACCATTATTCCGCGCTTTGCCGAAACCTTCATTCGTGAGGTGTGGGAAATGCAAACTCGTTTACTCAACCCGAAAGCACAGCAAATTCAAGCCTTATCTAGCCATGCACGTTTCCGTGCAGGCTTTGACTTCTTGTTGCTTCGCGAAAAATCAGGCGATGAGGGTACGCTCGGCATGGGACAATGGTGGGATGCGTATCAGTTGATGAGCACCGATGAAAAAGAACGTGCCATTAGTCAATATAATCGCCAACGTGCAAAATCACGTCGCAGTGGTAAAGCAAGTGCTGAAGAAGCGGCGATTGCTAAAACGGTAAGTCATGAAATTGAGCCTCTGGTGCAAGAGCAAGAATCGCGTAGTCGTCGTGCACGTAAACCGAAGCAACACGCTGAAGCTCGTACCCAGACTGGTAAGGGAACAGGTCACAGCTCAACCGAGATTAGTGCAGATCATCCAATTTTAAAACGTAAACGTGTTCAGCGTGATTTAAGCAGCGTGATTTTTGGACCGACACAATGAGCATCGTCACGTACATTGGTCTAGGTAGCAACTTAGGCGACTCTAAAGTGATTTTGACTGAAGCGGTGCACAAGTTGGCCAGTCTAGGAGATGTAAAAACCTCCAAGCTGTATCAAAGCCCACCGATGGGACCACAAGACCAGCCTAATTATTTAAATGCCGTGGTGCAACTCAGCACAAACTTGGCGCCGTTGGCTTTGCTGGATGAGCTGCAACGTTTTGAGCAAGAGTCGGGACGTGTACGTTTACGCCATTGGGGTGAACGCACTTTAGATTTAGATTTACTGATCTATGCAGAAGAGAAAATTCAGCATGAACGCTTAACCGTGCCACATGTTGGTGTGATGGAACGTGATTTTGTGTTGATTCCACTACTGGATTTAGACCCAAATTTACACATTGATGGTATTGCGTTGAAACAGTTGCCTGTTGTACAACAACCCACGTTGAGTGTGCTGGATGCAGGCAATTGGGCAGAGATTTAATTTAGCCGAGCTAAAGATGTTGAAAGGAATAGTTTGATGATTAGTTTAAATGACTTAAGAAAATTTAAAGCAGAAGGTCGCAAATTTTCCTGCCTGACTTGCTATGATGCAAGTATGGCAAAGGCAATGGAACTTGCTGAAATTGATACCATTTTAATTGGCGATTCACTAGGTATGGCCATTCAAGGTCGTGATTCCACTTTGCCTGTTACAGTTGAAGATATGGCTTACCATACCGCAGCTGTACGCCGTGGTAACCAGCATGCCTTGATCATGACCGACTTACCGTTTATGAGCTATGCCACCTTAAATGATGCTTTGCAAAGCTCAAAAGTGGTGATGCAAGCGGGCGCACAAATGGTCAAAGTTGAAGGTGGTGCGTGGCTGGCTGAAACGGTTCAGGTTTTGACACGCAACGGTATTCCTGTATGTGTACACTTAGGCTTAACTCCACAGTCTGTACATGTGTTTGGTGGCTATAAATTACAAGCACGCACACGTGAAGCGGCAGACCAATTAATTGCGGACTGCCAAGCGGTGGTTGATGCGGGTGCTGCGGTGCTGTTATTAGAGTGTGTGCCTGCGCAGCTCGGGAAAGAAATTAGTGAGTTGTTCCCACATGTACCTGTCATTGGCATTGGCGCAGGTGTGGATACCGATGGTCAAGTCTTAGTGGTACAAGACATGCTTGGACTGACTTTTGGTCGTGTTGCAAAATTTGTGCGTAACTTTATGAAAGAACAAGCAGGGGAAACGGCGATTTTGGATGCGTTCAAGGCATACCATGCAGCGGTGCTTGATAGCTCATTCCCTGCGAAAGAACAAACATTCCAAGTCGAGCTGTAAAACATGAAAACTGAAACCACGATCCAAGGCCTATCAGCATCATTGAACCCTGCGCGAACGGCTCGAAAAAGTATTGGTTTCGTCCCGACCATGGGGAACTTGCATCAGGGACATTTGAACCTTGTGCGCGAAGCGAAAAAACTCTGTGATGTGGTTGTAGTCAGCATTTTTGTGAATCCTATTCAATTTGGACCCAATGAAGATTTTGACAGTTACCCACGCACCTTGGAACAAGATCAGCGCTTGTTGGCCGAGGTTGGTTGTGACATCGTGTTTGCACCATCGGTTGAGCAAATGTATGGCAACAGTCCACGTTTGACCAATATTACTGTTTCAGATATCACCAATGATTTGTGTGGTCTACAACGTCCAGGTCATTTTGATGGTGTCGCCGTTGTGGTGACGAAACTGTTCAATATTGTGCAACCTAATTTTGCTTTCTTTGGTGAAAAAGACTATCAACAGTTGGCTGTGATTCGTCAGTTTGTTCGTGATTTGAATATGCCGCTTGAAGTGATGGGTGTGGCAATTGCACGTGCAGAAGATGGTTTGGCTTTAAGTTCACGTAATGGTTATTTAAGCGAAGAAAACCGTCAAAAAGCACCGACTATTTATCAAAGTTTAAAAGCGGCAGAACAGTCGCTACAAACTGGTACCGCTTTAGCTGATGTGTTAGCAAATATAAAGGCGACATTGACACAGGCTGGTTTTGTTGTGGATTATGTGGAAGCCCGCACACCTGCATTGCAGAAATTGGATGCGTTTGACCAAGATGTGGTGCTTTTTGTTGCGGCAAAACTCGGGGCAACTCGTTTAATTGATAACTTGAAAGTGAAACATATTTAGTCAAGCTCACCTCTCAAAGGATTAAGATGAAGCGCATTTTAATTGTTACAGGACAGTCTGGTTCGGGTAAATCCTCTGCATTACAAGTATTGGAAGACCTCGGTTATTACTGTATTGATAATTTGCCTTTGGCCTTACTCCCAGAGATTGTTGCCAAGCTAGATCGGGAAAATAATCTTGAGCAGTTGGCGCTTGGTGTGGATGTACGCAGTACACGTGCAGATTTGCAAGAGTTCGACTTGGTGTTTGAACAATTGCAAAGGCATGGTACGGTCGATATTATTTATTTGACCACGCGTGACCAAGAGCTGATTGCGCGCTTTAGTGCTTCACGTCGTCCGCATCCGTTGGCGACACGCTTTCAAAGTTTGAACCAGTGTATTCAAGAAGAGAAAACCCTTTTATTGCCGATTAATTTGCGCTCAACTGTGCATATTGATACCACCGATAAAAGTGTGCACGATTTAAAGCATACCTTGCTGTCAAAGTTGGGGCAGTCAGATAACCTGATTTTGATTTTGCAGTCTTTCGGCTTTAAACATGGCATTCCGTTAGATGCTGACTATGTGTTTGATGTTCGACATTTACCCAATCCCCATTGGGATTTAGAACTGCGGAAGTATTCAGGACTGGATGCCCCTGTGCAAAAATTTTTGGAACAAAGTGAGCAAACGCACGAAATGTTCCAAGATATTTATAAGTTTTTAGATAAATGGTTACCAGCTTTTGCTGAAGGGCATCGTCACTATATGACCGTGTCAATTGGTTGTACGGGTGGGCAGCATCGCTCTGTATATATTGTGGATAGACTAAAAAAAGCCCTTGAGGCAAAATGGTCTATTCAGGTCCTCCATCGAGAAATGAAGCACTGGGCATGATTGACACAACTGTTGACGTAATTAATAAACTAGGGTTACATGCGCGTGCATCTGGCAAGCTCATTGAAGTGACCACCAAATTCCGTTCTTCAATCCAAATTGGAAAAGGAGATAAATTGGTGGATGCCAAAAATATTATGTCCCTCCTGATGCTAGGCGCAGGAAAGGGCACCACTTTACGCTTAGTGCTTGAAGGCGCAGATGAAGAACAAGCTTTATCTGAGATTCAGGCACTATTTGCGGCAAAATTTTACGAGGCAGATTAATCGTGGCACGTCGACCGCATAGTTTTACTGAAGAAGACTTTGAATCTTTAGAAGGACGTGCAAGTAAAACTGAACAGAAAAAAGCCGTACAACGTATGGCATCTTTGGGTTCTCAACTTGCAGAGTTGAACACTAAACAAATTCAAAACTTACCTGTTGAAGAGCGTTTGATTGAAGCTCTTTTGGATGTGAAACTGATTACATCAAATGAAGCTCGTCGTCGCCAATTTTTACGCATTGGTAAGTTGTTGCGTAATGAAGATGAAACGGTGATTTTGTCTTATTTGACACCGCAACAAGGCGCGAAAAAAACCGCTCAATTGCAGCGTTGGGTTGATCGTATGATCAAAGATGGTGATGTGGTCATTAATGAGTTTTCCAAAACTTATAATGCCGCGGAACGTCATACCATTCGTCAGCATGTATTGCGTATTCACCGTGATATGAAACAACAGACGGATGAAGAACAACTTAAAGCTTCGCGTTTGAAGTTGTTTAACTACATTCAGCAAGTGGCTTTAATTTCAGATAATTAAGTCATTTAGACATAAAAAAGCGACCTTCAAGGTCGCTTTTTTATTTGAGAATATTTGCTTGTATAGACTGCTGAATGTTTAGCTAAACTCGCCCGTTGCACGCTCTTTGGCCCAATCGCGTAGAACAAATTTTTGTAACTTGCCTGTCGACGTTTTTGGAATTTCTGTAATCACTACATCTTTCGGTACTTTAAAACGTGCCAGATGTTGCTTACAGAATTCAATGATTTCCTCAGGTGTGGTTTCTTTCCCTGCTTTGAGTTCAATAAATGCGCATGGCACTTCTTGCCAGCGAGGATCGGGTTTCGCGACCACCGCAGCCGTTAAAATAGCAGGATGTTGATAGAGAATTTCTTCAACTTCTAGTGATGAAATATTCTCACCTCCAGAAATAATGACATCTTTAGAGCGGTCAGTAATTTTGGCATAGCCATCAGGTTGGCAGACTGCAAGATCGCCTGTATGAAACCAACCACCTGCAAAGGCTTCTGCGGTCGCTTCAGGGTTTTTGAGATAGCCTTTCATCACAATGTTGCCACGGAACATAATTTCGCCCATGGTTTGACCGTCATGCGGTACAGGTTGCATCGTGTCTGGATCCAGCACTTTCATACCATCTTGCAGTGGGTAAGGTACACCTTGGCGTGAGTGCAACTGCGCTTGTTCCTGAATAGATAAGTCAGACCAACCCGCTTGAGAGGCACAAAGCGCAGAAGGTCCATAGGTTTCAGTCAGTCCATAAACATGGGTGACATTTATACCAATATGGCGCATGCCTTCAATGATTGCAGCAGGAGGTGCAGCACCTGCCACCATCACTTCAACGCGATGCTCAAAGTGGATCCGTTGCTCTTCAGGGGTGTTGATCAGCATGGATAGCACAATTGGCGCACCACAGAAATAATCGACTTTATGCTCAGCGATGACTTTGAAAATGAGTTCAGGGTCAATTTTACGTAAACAAATGTTGGTGCCCCCATTGGCTGCCATGGTCCATGCAAAGCACCAGCCGTTACAGTGAAACAGTGGTAGAGTCCACAAGTAGGTCGCACGAGGTGTCATGCCACAAGCAATGATGTTACTGGCTGCATTGATATAAGCGCCGCGGTGATGATAGACCACCCCTTTCGGGTTACCTGTTGTTCCCGAAGTGTAATTTAGGCTGATGGCATCCCATTCATCTTGAGGTAAATGCCACTCAAAGTTTTCATCGCCTTCGGTTAACCAGTCTTCATACTCGATTTGACCAATCGGAGCTGCAAAACAGTTTTCGTACTCAGCATCATCTACATCAATCACAAAAATGTCACGCTTGACCAAAGCCAAAGCTTCTTGTGCAACCGATGCAAACTCAGGATCGACCAAAAGGACTTTGGTTTCGGCATGTTCCAACATGAACGCAATGGTTTTTGCATCTAAACGTGTATTCAGCGTATTTAGTACCGCACCTGTCATGGGTACTGCAAAATGTGCTTCGATCATTGCAGGGATGTTGGGTAATAATACCGAGACGGTATCATTCTTAGTGATCCCTAGTTTTTGCAGCTGAGAAGCAAATTGGCGACAACGTTGATAGGTTTCACGCCATGAAATATGACGGTGACCATGAATGATGGCATCTTGATGGGGATAAATATAGGCAGCTCGTTCTAAATAACGTAGTGGTGACAAAGCCACAAAGTTTGCGGGGGTTCTTGGTAGTTCGTCATAAGCGCTGACCATGTTTATCACTCCAAATTCAGTATTATTTTTCCATTGCTTAAAAGATATGCATTTTTCAGCCATCTTGCATTTATGCTTTAGTCGAGTTGCTCTTTTTAGATGAATTTATTGAATTTTTTTTGTTTAGTTTATCTAAACTGAATCTATGGATTCTGTGCGATATAAACCCTTTTAGTTAGATTTTAGCCTGCTTTTTAAGCAAAATGTGTATGCTTGTGTTGCTGTATTGTTCAATAAAAAGTGACCGATAGAGTCATTATAAAATGTAGCGATAAGGATTGCGGCACATCAATTCCCTCATTTTAGTGATGCTGTGGGACTGGCAAATAAATTCAAAATGCGCTGAAACGTGAATTTTATAGGGGAAAAGGTTTAATCCTGTGGATAACACGTGTAAAATTCGACTGATTTTATTTATCCACCGTTTTTATCTTTTGAGGTTTTACCTCGATCATAATCTCGCGGTGATATGCTCCATGGTACGGGGCATCACTCCTTAAGGATTTTTTATGCCAATTATCACTTTGCCAAATGGCGATCAAAAACAATTTGATCAAGCTGTATCTGTGATGGACGTTGCACTGAGCATCGGTCCGGGTCTTGCGAAAAATACAGTTGCAGGAAAAGTCGATGGTCGTTTAGTCGATGCATCTGATTTGATTACCACGGATGCCAGCCTTCAAATTATTACGCCTAAAGACGAAGAAGGTGTCGAAATCATTCGTCACTCTTGCGCTCACTTGGTAGGACATGCGGTGAAGCAATTGTTCCCTGAAGCGAAAATGGTGATTGGTCCTGTCATTGAAGATGGCTTCTATTACGATATTTTTAGCGCAAAGCCATTTACGCCAGAAGACATGGTAGCCATTGAAGAGCGTATGAAAAAGCTCATCGATCAAGACTATGATGTCATCAAAAAAATGACACCACGTGATGAGGTGATTGCAGAATTCACAGCGCGTGGTGAAGATTATAAATTACGCTTGATTGCAGACATGCCTGAAGAAACAGAAATGGGCTTGTACTACCATCAAGATTATTTGGATATGTGCCGTGGTCCACACGTGCCCAATACTAAATTTTTAAAAGCATTCAAGCTGACTAAAATGTCAGGCGCTTATTGGCGCGGCGATGCGAAGAATGAACAGTTACAACGTATTTATGGTACAGCGTGGGCAGACAAAAAACAGCTTGCAGCGTATATCAAACGTATTGAAGAAGCTGAAAAGCGTGACCACCGTAAAATTGGTAAAGCTTTAGACCTGTTCCATATGCAAGAAGAAGCACCAGGTATGGTGTTCTGGCATCCAAACGGTTGGACCATTTATCAAGTACTTGAACAATACATGCGCAAAGTACAACAAGATAATGGCTACCTCGAAATTCGTACCCCACAAGTGGTTGATTTCACGCTTTGGGAAAAATCAGGCCATGCTGCTAACTATGCTGATGGCATGTTCACGACGCATTCAGAAAGCCGTAACTATGCAATTAAACCAATGAACTGTCCTTGTCACGTACAAGTGTTCAACCAAGGTTTAAAATCATACCGTGATTTGCCAATTCGTTTGGCCGAGTTCGGTTCGTGTCACCGTAACGAACCATCGGGTTCATTGCACGGCATTATGCGTGTTCGTGGCTTTACCCAAGATGATGCACACATTTTCTGTACCAAAGAGCAAATTGGTCAAGAAGTGGCTGACTTCATTCAACTGACTTTAGATGTGTATAAAGACTTTGGTTTCGAAGAAGTGCAAATGAAGTTGTCTACACGTCCAGAAAAACGTGTGGGTGATGACGCACTTTGGGATATGGCTGAAAAATCTTTAGCAGATGCTTTAGATGCTGCTGGTTTGGAGTGGGAACTTCAACCAGGTGAAGGAGCATTCTATGGTCCGAAAATTGAATTCTCACTGAAAGACTGCTTAGGCCGTGTATGGCAATGTGGTACAATCCAATGTGACTTCAATTTGCCAGAACGTTTAGATGCGTCATATGTCACTGAAGACAATGATCGTGATCAACCTGTTATGTTGCACCGTGCAATACTTGGCAGTTTTGAACGTTTTATTGGTATACTAATCGAACACTATGCGGGCTTTATGCCACCTTGGTTAACACCAATCCAAGCATGTGTAATGAACATTACCGATTCACAAGCGGAAGCATGTGAGTCAGTCGTCGCTAAACTTAAAGAAAACGGTCTCCGTGCGATTTCAGACTTGAGAAATGAGAAAATCGGCTTTAAGATTCGTGAACGTACATTAGAGCGTATTCCTTACTTACTGGTACTTGGGGACCGTGAGGTAGAGGAAGGTACAGTGAACGTGCGTACCCGCTCTGGAACAAATTTGGGTACTATGTCAATCGACGCTTTCGTTGACCTAGTAAAAGCAGCCGTTGCCGAACGCGGCCGGTACATTGTGGAGTAACAGCGATTAAACAGCCTGACCGTAATCAACAGGGCGGTAACAAATCAAACCGTCCTGCTTTGAATGATGAAATTCGTGCGAAAGAAGTCCGTCTTGTAGACGAAAATGGTGAGCAAAAAGGTATTGTTAGCTTGGCAGAAGCATTACGCGCTGCTGAAAGTGTTGAGCTTGATCTTGTTGAGATTGTAGCAAACGCTGAACCGCCTGTTTGTAAAATCATGGACTTCAACAAGCATTTGTTTGATCTAAAGCAAAAGCAGAAAGAAGCGAAGAAAAAACAGCATCAAGTACAGGTGAAAGAAATCAAACTCCGCCCGGGTACTGATGTTGGTGATTACAACGTAAAACTACGTGCAATTACTAAGTTCCTTGAAGAAGGCAACAAAGTAAAAATTACTCTTCGTTTCCGTGGTCGTGAAATGGCGCACCAACAGCTTGGTTTGGCTCAACTTCAAAAAGTTGAAGCAGATGTGGCTGACTTGGGCGTAGTTGAACAAGCACCGAAAATGGAAGGTCGTCAAATGGGTATGTTGCTTGGTCCTAAAAAGAAAAAGTAATGATCCATTGATCTTAAAAAAAGCACTGCCTATGCAGTGCTTTTTTTATTTTGTTGATTGTCCCGTCCTGAAATAAGTTTACACCTTTAAGAGGCTTATTTTATGGAACATGAACGAGAACAAAGAGTTAAACGTACACAAGGTGATTATAGCTTTGCCTTTAAAATGATGGTTGTACATGAAGT